>JAGBNY010000013.1 GCA_017634175.1 Lachnospiraceae bacterium | reverse complement strand
TTATTTTTATTTTTATTTTTGGTCCTTTCAATGCCCTATGTCCTTTACTTGAAGCTCCTGGGAAAGAGTAAGCCATATGAGGCAGCCGTAAAGTCACAAAACGCCGCAAGATGTGGCTTCAAGGCCATTCTCTTTCTCTCGGGAGTGAAGCTCAGCGTCACGGGAGAAGAGAAGATTCCGGGAGACCGGGCGGTAGTCTATATGGCTAACCATAGGAGCTTTTTCGACATAGTCGTGGCGTCAAGCAGATTCGTGAGGCCGACTGGGTTCCTCGCAAAGCAGGAATTAAGCAAGGTGCCGCTCCTTGCCGCATGGATGAGGATCATTCACTGCAAATTCATAGATAGGAGCAGCCTGAAGCAGGGCCTCAAAGTCATTCACGAATGTGCGGACGAGGTGAAGAACGGTATATCGATATGTATCTTTCCAGAGGGCACCAGAAGCAAAGGGAAGGAAGGAGAACTTTTGGAGTTCCACGATGCCAGCTTTCAAGTGGCTTTGAAGTCGGGGGCCCCGATAGTGCCAATCGCAATAAAGAACAGCCGCTCCTGCTTCGAGGCTCAGTTCCCATGGGTTAAAAGCAGTGATGTCTCGATCGAATTCGGGGCTCCGATTGAGACTTCAGGGATTGATAGGAGCCAGAAAAAGGAAATCATTGTAAGGACTCGCGCTGCCATAGAGGAGATGCTGAAATAGGAATGAAGATAGTATTCACAGGTGACTTTTTCTATGATTATGAGTACATGGCACCGGACTTAAAAAACATTGGAGATTATTTCAGGTTAAATGATCGGATTTCTATCATCAATTATGAGGGAGTTTATCCGGGAGAGGGGCTCCGTCCAATAAAGAAAAGGGGAGCTAGGCTAATGCAGGGTCGATTCAGCCTGAATGCCTTGAAGGAGCTTAGTGCCGCGGGTGTCTGCCTTGCAAATAACCATACTATGGACTTTGGAGAAGCAGGTCTTAGAGGGACTTTGAAAGCCCTTGATAAGGCTGGCATCTTTCACGCAGGGGCAGGAATGAATCTTTCCAGGGCTCTCATGCCGATAGTGTTGCAGGAGAGTCATTCTAAGAGGATAGCTATATTCAATTTTGGGTGGAAGGGAGAAGAAACGGTCTATGCAGGTCTTTTCAGGGGAGGCTCGGCCCCAAGAGAAAGGACTATTATAATCCAGACTTTGCAAAAATATAAAAACGCGCATCCCAGGGACGATATAATCGTGGTTCTTCATTGGAGCTTTGAATTCAGCATCTATCCAATGCCCTGTGACATTGCCCTTGCAAAAGAGTTGCTTGGATTGGATTCAGTGAAGCTGATTATTGGGCATCATCCTCATAATGTCCAGCCGGTTGAGGTCTATAATGGTAAGAAATGCTTTTTTTCGCTTGGTAATTTTTATTTCGGGTCCAAGAGAGCGGGCTTCAAGAGGGAATTTCCAGGAGAAATTAAGGACTTATGTACCATTGGGAGGATTGTCACCTATGATACAGAGACAGGGATAGCAGAATCAGAGCTGATTAAATATGATAGAATAGAACAGGTTTCTGCCATAGTGTCGGAGACCCAGGATTTTTTGCCTTTGCCAAAAATAAACCCCGATTCTGTGGAATATGAAGCTCTAGCCAGGGCAAATTCCTTGAGACAGAATCCGATTTTGACTGGAAGAAAAGTGTCTGACTCTTGCAAAATGCTTAGATTCGATTTTAAGAGGAATTTTCAGCCCAAAATACGGACTCTTATGAGACTTATGAAAGGAGGTGGGAGATGAATCTATCATGGGATTCAAATTAAGATTAACCCTGTTTTTCGCTGCCCTGCTCCCCTTCATACTTTTCTCAGTATGGAGAATGAAGACAACCACACCGTATTTGGACGATAATTCGTACTTTGATAAAGTTTCTGTGATAGTCAATGGCAACGGGAATATGACGCAGGTTTCTGCCCTTGATATGGGGGACGGTGAAAAAGGATATAGGAATCATACTGTATTCCTTCCATCCTGTGCGGACCTGCATGAATGTAGGCTCATATTCAAGAAGGCAAAATATTTAATGCTATTCGACAAAGGGGAAGAGATCCTTCAGCTTCGAAGCAATCAGAGAATGGATGAGATAAGGTTAAACTATGAGTACGATGCACAGTTCTTTGATGAAGATGGGGATCTCAAGGAAAAGGGTTCTCTCCTATTCATGAGGTCTGAGGGATTAAATTCAGCCTTCATACAGACAGAGAGCGGCTCGCTGGAGAACATACATTCGGATAAAAGAAATACTGAGAAGGGGCAGATGGTAATTCTGCGTCCGAATGGAGGGATTGAATACGAAGGAAACCTGAAAGCGATAAGGGGACACGGTAATTCTACTTGGGAGGAAGAGAAGAAGTCGTATCAGGTCCGCCTCGATTATCCGAAGAATCTCTTCGGGATGCACATTAATGAAAAGTGGCTGCTTATGTCCAATTCTCTGGATGACTCGAATTTCTTCAATAGCCTCGTGCTGGGCATGGCAAGGGAGGCCAATATGCAGCCTGTCCCGGATATGGTATATACGGATCTGTTTGTCAATGGTGAATACCTGGGCCTCTATCAAATTGCGGAGAAGCCTGAAATAGCTGCTGGGAGGGTGGATATCCGGTCTCTTCAGCTTGAAAATGAGGCAATTAACAGCGTGGCTCCTGGAATGGCTGAGAGAGAGGTTCTAAACGAGGATGATCCGGGCGAAAGGGTCGGATATAGGTTAAAGTCCCTCCCGCAGGATATTACAGGAGGGTACCTAATTGAGCATGACTATGGGAAAAAATTCAAGGAGGCCTATAGCCGTTTTAGGACATCTTCCAATGAGGGCTACGTAGTAAAGAGCCCGGACTATGCGGATGTGAGGGAGGTAGAATATATAGCAGGGGTCTTTGAAGATTTGGAGCAAAGGGCTAAAAATGGGACGAATCTGACTGATATAATAGACCTCAATAGTTTTGCTGACAAATATTTAATAGAGGAGATTGTGAAGAATTCGGGGGCAGGGGCTACGAGCTCGTACTTTTATAAGGATTCAGACAGTAATAATCCTCTGATCTTTGCGGGTCCTGTTTGGGACTATGACAAGGCTTTGGGATGGATGGTGGATAGGACCAGTACTGTCACATCAACGCTCAATTTTTGCACAAATCATGCGAGTCATACCATGCTTTTTTTTGACCTATACATGAACCATCCAGAGTTCCAAAAGCTTGTAAAGGAGAGATATGAAAAAATATTTCGGCCGATTCTGTCCAAAGTATTAGAGAATGACACAATAGGGCGGCTCCAGGATGAGGTTGCTAAAAATAAGGGTATGGACAGCAGGCGATGGGGGAAGGAGGATGAAAATGCGGTGCTGGCCGCCGATTCAGTTAGGACTTTTTTGAAAGAGAGGAAGGATTTTCTGGATAGGGTCTGGCTCGAGGATGAACCGATTTGCGTAGTTACTGTCACAGGGGAAATCTTATGGAGAAATCCCTGTATAGGGGTAATTCGTGGAGAGAGCTTGAAGCTCATGCCTGCAAGCCGGGCTTTCAAGGGCAAAGAAAATTGGCACTGGGAGGACGATGCGACTGGAGAATGGATAGATGGGGATACGCCCATTGATAGGGACATTACCCTTGTGCCGATCGCAGATTAGTTAAGCATGGAAATTAAACAAAACGCTTTGATCGCTACCCTTCGTTCGTTGCAAGGTAGGTATAAGAAAAATGGCAATTGGCTGCCCGTTCCCCGCCATTTTGGAGATTCTCAGGGAACAGCAGAGTATCTGCAAAGGAAAGAGGATATGGCCTTTGTTGATACATTCAGATATGAATATAAATGCTTCGGTCCGGATATCTCTTTGAAAGCCCTTGAAATGAGACTTCAAGGCTTGATGAATAGAGACCAGAATGTGGGACCTGACGGTTCTTATCTTGTAAGGAGCATTTATTTTGACTCTTTCGATGACAGGTTTCTATTGGAAAATATAAATGGAGTGGACCCAAGAGAGAAATTCAGAATAAGGTCTTATAATAGGGACTCTTCAAGGATAAGCTTGGAACTGAAGAGGAGAGAAAGAGGGAAGATTGGGAAAAAGTCAGAATTACTGGATAAAGAGGAATTTGATGCCTTGATTTTTGGTAACTATGATTTTAATGAAAAAGATGGGTTTCTGCTGAAAAGACTCAAGGCTTTGCACAAAAGTGAATTAGTTTCCCCAAAGGTGATGGTCGAGTACCGAAGATGGGCTTATACTTATCCTGTTGGGAACGTGAGAGTGACCTTCGACAGGATGATATCAGCTTCATCTGAGATTGGCCGCTTTTTTGAGGAAGATTCACGTTCAAGGCCGGTGCTTAGGGCCGGTATGAGCCTGATGGAGATTAAATTTGATTGGGCTCTGCCGGATTTCATCAATGATGCTTTATATAATGAGGAATTATCTCCATCCACATTTTCCAAGTACTATTTATGTAGGAGGTTCCAAAGGAATATAGTAAGGCTGCCTGAATAGTTAAAATTTATTTTCTATAACAAAAAGTAAAGGAGTTAATTGAGAGCTGTGATTTTTTGCTTTCATATATTAGTTGCGATATGTCTTTTAGAGATTTTGTAAGTGATATTTTTTTGCAGGGATTCGCTGGCAGAGATATTGGTACAAGAGAGATAATCTGGACTTTATTCATTACCTTCATATTGTCCCTATATATTTTCTTTGCATATAGGGCGGTCACTAGAAAGACCTTTTATTCAAAGAATTTCAATATGTCCCTATGTGCGGTCGCATTGATTACGGCAGGCATCATACTTACCATCCAGTCCAGTCTGGTTGTTTCGCTCGGTATGGTCGGCGCCCTTTCAATTGTACGATTCAGGACGGCTATCAAAGAGCCAATGGACTTGGCTTTCATGTTCTGGTCGATAAGCATAGGCATCATGTGCGGTGCGGGGATGACTGAAATCGCTGTATTGACATCCTTAGCTCTGACAGTATTCATCATGGTACTTGAATTCATGCCTATGGGAAAGGTCTCACTCATCTTGGTTATAAATGCTGAGTGCAGCGATGAGGTCGATGATGAGATAGAGGGGGTACTGAAGAGCCATACAAAGCATTATAAGATAAAATCGAGGAATATTTCAGGTGGGAGGATGGATGCGGTTTATGAGATTCGTTCTTTGGACGAAAAAGGATTGGCTAGGGGCATATCCGGGATAAAGGGAGTCACATCCTGTTCTGTGATGTCTCACGATGGAGAAGTCGCATATTGAATCTCAGGGGGTTCTGAATAGTCACTCGAAAGGAGCAAAAAAGAGGGGCTTTCATGCCCCTCTTTTCGTTATATTAATAATTGATGCCGGTCTTGCTCTTGTCTACAGGGATTTTCTTCCCATCGGAGTAATCATAGAAGCCGATTCCGGTCTTGATTCCAAGGTGCTTTGCCCTGACCATCTTGCGAAGGAGGGGAGCCGCGCGATACTTGGAGTCTCCCGTCTCATTATAAAGCACATCCATGACAGCCAGGATAATGTCCAGACCGACTAAATCGCCCAATTCAAGGGGTCCCATGGGATGGTTTGCGCCGAGCTTCATTGCGGTGTCGATGCCCTCGATATCGGAAACGCCCTCTTCATAGAGGAAGATGCCCTCGTTTACAAGAGGGACCAGGATGCGGTTCACAACGAAGCCGGGGGCTTCCTTTACCTGAACCGGAGTCTTGCCCAATCTCACCATGAGGTCCTTGACCTTCTCGATCAGGTCATCAGGAGTCGTGAGTCCTGCGATGACTTCCACCAGCTTCATTACAGGAGCGGGATTGAAGAAGTGAGTCCCAATGACGGGTTTTTCTAGCCCTGTGGCAATCTCCGTGATAGAAAGCGAAGATGTGTTTGTCGCATAGATGCAATTTTCGTTCTTTACGATATTTTCCTGAAGGTCCTTGAAGGTGGACTTCTTGACTTCCATCTTCTCCAATACGGCCTCGACCACCATGTCAGGATCGGTCGCCTGAGAATTTAGGCCAGGGATGATCTTGTCCAGGATCTTATTTGCGTCCTCGGCGCTCATCTTGCCCTTTTCCACTCTCTTATCGAAGCCCTTCTTCATCTTGGCCTTGCCGGCATCAGCGAATTCCTGCTTGATGTCGCAAAGATAGACCTTCTCGACCTCATCGCTTTGAGCGAAAACCTGGGCGATACCGCTGCCCATGGGGCCTGCACCAATGATTGCTACTTTCATCTTCATTTCCTCCTAAAAAATATATATAGGTTATCGAATTGTATCAGATATTCGATAATCGCAACAAACCAAGCCGCCAGTTAAACGGCGGGCGTGTCCCGGCGAAGTCGGGGCTTTCAGACCGATTCATAATATTGAATGACGTTGCCACCATACCTGGCTCTTGATCGCTTCTGAGTGGACAGCACACCGTGTAAGTGCGGGAACGAAGCCAAGTTTGTCGTATGGTGTTGACATCATTGAATCGGAAAATCACAGATTTTTGAATTGCTCTGGTCAGATATCCGGCTCGATTAAGCCGTAGGCACCGTCTTTCCTCTTATATACCACGTTCACTTCGTCGGTCTCGGCATTCTTGAATACGTAGAAGCTATGCTGCAATAGTTCCATCTGCACGCAGGCATCTTCCGCATACATGGGCTTGATGCTGAATTTCTTGGATCTCACGATTCTAATCTCGTCATCATCCGAATAATCGTGCTCCATATATTCTTTTTTAAAATAGCCGCCGTCCTGTTCACGGTCCACCAGTTTATTTTTATAGCGCTTCAACTGTCTCTCAATGATCTCTTCAACGAGATCTATAGAGACATACATATCGTTGCTGACTTGCTCGGAACGGATGATTCTGCCCTTGACAGGGATGGTGACCTCGATTTTGTGTCGCTCTTTCTCAACGCTAAGTGTCACATGGGCTTCAATGTCTGAATTAAAGTACCGCTCCAGCTTGCCGATTTTCTCTTCAACGGCTGATTTCAATCCATCAGTGACTTCAATGTTTTTACCGATAATAACAAAACGCATGCCATCACTTCCTTTACTATAAGATTTGTGGGTTCTATTCGAATAGAACACGCGAATAGGGACAGGTGCGTTGTCGCTCTTCGACCTAATCCCAAGTCAATAATATACATACTATAGCATAATGTACAAAATATCGCAACTACGTTCATAAAAATCTGACAGATTTTCTTGTGATTGACAGGGGTTAACCTAGGTGAGATAATAATGAGCTATGTGTATAGAGGGAAGCATTAGCTCTGTCATTACGAGCTATAAAAGGGATATAGAAGTAGTAAAGAGGGCACTGAAGAGCGTCCTTGCCCAGACATATCAGCCAATCGAGATCTTGATAGTCGATGACAACAGGGGGGAGGGGGGAGAGGAGTATTCGGAGGCTCTTCTCAGCCTCGAAAGTATGTCTCCCCTTGTCAAGGTAATAAAGAGCGAAGGAGGGCATGGGTCCCAGTGGGCCCGTAACACGGGGATCCGCGCCGCAAAAGGCGAATTCATCGCCTTTCTGGATGATGACGATGAATGGCTCCCAGAGAAGCTCTATCTCCAGAAGGAAGCCATGGACCGGAATCCGGATGCTCCCCTATGCTATTGCAACGCCTACATCGTGGATGAAAGAGTGATTCCGCCGGTCACCAGGGATGAGGACTATCTGAATTTCCCGGAGATCGTCACCTATGAGATGATGCTGGAGGGGGACCTGATCGGGAGCACTTCCAAGCCGCTCATCAGGAGAAGCGTCTTTGAAAAAGTGGGTCTCTTTGACACGGCCTTCCCTGCGAGGCAGGATTATGAGATGTGGCTTCGGATCACCAGGTACCATTCGGCGGTCGGAGTGAATAAAAGGCTCGTGAAGTACCATCTGAGCGGCAAAGGCCAGCTTTCCTTGAACAGGGAAAAGTGCATTAAGGGTCATAAACTGCTCTATAAGAAATACAAGGCCGATATCGACAGGAACAGCGCCGCGAGATTCAATGTGGAATTCTAT
Organism: Lachnospiraceae bacterium; assembly: GCA_017634175.1. Taxonomy (GTDB): domain Bacteria; phylum Bacillota; class Clostridia; order Lachnospirales; family Lachnospiraceae; genus NK4A144. The sequence continues at coordinate 4,545 of JAGBNY010000013.1, read as the reverse complement.
CTGGCTCATTACTACTTAAAGATGGGGGATAATGCCAGGGCGCTTAAGCACTATCTGATATCAGCAGCCATTTCACCCAGGGGCTTTCGGGAAAAGCTCCTGATTAAATTAAGAAAGATCAAGACTATGCCTAAAACAGAAGATATAATAATGAAGCTTCGGGGGACTTTTGCTTATGACAAGGCCTATATGCCGCTCAGGAATGCCTTTGTGCGCAAGGTGATAGAGCATGACCCTGTGCTCTTTGCCTCCATGAGGTATAAGAGGGTGATGAAAAGGCCTTTGCACCTGAATCCTCCGGTGACTTTCACGGAAAAGATTCAGTGGAGGAAGCTCTATGACAGCAACCCCCTGTTCTCGGAGTGCGCTGATAAGGTGCGTGTAAGGGACTATATTAAGAAGAAATTTGGCTTCGAGGGGGATGGAAATGAGCTCATTTCCCTGCCGAAATTCTATGGGGTATATGAGAGACCGGAGGACATCGATTTTGACGCCCTCCCCCGGGAATTCGTGCTGAAGACGAATCACGCCTCGGGACAGGTCATCATAGTTCCGGACAAATTGAAGCTGGACTTGAGACAGGCGACCGATACCCTCTCCAAGTGGCTTGCAGTGAATTTCTACTATGCCGAGGCTGAGAGGCTTTATAGGGACATTAAGCCCATGATAATTGCGGAAGAGCTTCTCCATGATAAGATTACCGACTATAGGATTTATTGCTTCAATGGGAAGCCCCGCTTCATTCGGGTGACTGCTCATGACAGCGATTCACCGAGCGGCTATGTGGGCAATACCTATAATACTAGATGGGAGGAAGCCCCTTTCGTGTGGAAGGCGGATTCCGTGACTAAGCCCCAAGAAAAGCCCTCGAATCTTAAGGAACTTTTACAGTGCGCGAAGGTGCTGTCTCAGGACTTTTCATTCGTGAGGGTGGATCTCTACTCTATCGAGGGCAAGGTTTATTTCAGCGAAATGACCTTTACTCCGGACAGCGGGCTCCAGCCCGGTCTTGAATACAAATGGGACAAAAGAATTGGCTCCTTCTTCGAGGTATAAGAGTCCATGGAAATGGTCATAGTAATCCTGCTAGGTGCCATAATGGTTTTCGCCGGGATTGTTTTCATCATGAGAAGTAAATGATATGAGTATTTATGTGATTGGGATTTTGGTCTCCATGGCCATATATGTCGCAGTGGGGGTAGTGGCGGGGAGGGCGGTCAAGAATACCGATGATTATTATGTGGCTGGCAGGAGGGCTCCGGTGATCTTGATAGTCGGCTCTCTTGTCGCCTCATTTCTTTCTACCGGGGCCTTCATGGGGGATACCGGCGAGGTATATAGCGGCATCTTCATGCCGATCTTGATAGTCGGCGTCCTCCAGTCCACGGGGTATCTATTCGGGGCAGCTCTCTTCGGAAGATACGTGAGACGGAGCGGCACCCTCACTATTTCGGAGTACTTTGGAAAGCGCTTTGGGTCCACCAGGGTGCAGCGGCTCGCCGGGATTACCACGGTGGTTGCGTGTATTTCCTATATGCTCTCAGCTATCCAGGGAGTGGGGGTCCTCATGAATTCCGTGACAGGGCTTTCCTACAAGCTCTGCGTGATCCTATCCTGGCTCACCTTTGCGGCCTTCACGGTCTGGTCAGGGTCTTCGGGGGTCCTCATAACGGATACGATAATGTTTCTGGTCTTTCTGGCGGCAGCCTTATTGGGGATTCCTTTCATCATCAATGGGGCAGGGGGATGGGACAGTGCGATTGCCTCCCTGGCTTTGTCGAAGACCTGTCCCGGGATAATCTCGGTTGGAGGCAACTTGGATTATCTCTATTCGACCCCTTTTGGGAACCTTCTATGGGCATTTGTCTATGGGATAGTCTGGGCCTTCGTGATAATGTTCAGCCCCTGGCAGACCAGCCGTTACCTCATGGCCAGAAATGAGAAGACGGTGATGAAGTCCGCGGTGCTCTCTTCCATTGCCGTGATAAGCATTACGACCATTCTCTATTTTGCGGCGGCCTTTGTCCAGTCCATAAATCCGGATATTGTGCCCTCTGAGTGCATTATCTGGGCTGCGATGAATCTCATGCCCCGGGTCATTGGGGTTGTGCTTCTGACCGGGATCCTGGCCGCAGGGATTTCATCTGCCTCCACCTTCATGTCCCTTATTGGGTTCTCTCTCACAAATGATATCCTGAAATTAAAGGGCAGGGGCAGTCTTGACAGCGAGAGAAGGCAAGTAAATGTGAATCGCTTAGGGATGCTTGTCTGCAGCGTAATAGTGCTGATCCTGGCCTATTTCAACCCTCCGCAGATTTTCTGGATAATGTATTTCGGGGGGACAGTGATAGCCAGCGCCTGGGCCGTGACGGCGATTGCGAGCGTATGGAGCCGTAGAATCTCTGAGCTCGGGGCCTTTCTTTCGATGCTCCTTGGGCTTACTGCCTGCGCTGCGGTAAAAGTCCTAGGGATGGTTCTGGATAACCTGCCTGCATGGCTGGATCCTTTCTTCATCGGGATTCTTTGCAGCCTTATCGGGGCGGCCGCAGGCTCTTGCTTAAAGAAGCCCAATGAAAGGGAGAGGGCGGAGCTCTCTGTCCTCCACAAGTTTCCGGAGGATGTGGGAGAAGCCAGGAAATATGGGTTTATTTACATAGGCTTCGCCTGTCTCTTTACCTTGTTTTTGGTTTTTAAATATGCTCTTATCTATAAAAGAGCAGTGGGGTGATTATGCGTACAGTCAATGTTTTATTTACCGGCGGGGTCGATTCGTCGTTCACTATGATGTACTACTCCAAGTTCCCGGTCATTCTGCAGCCATACTATCTAAGGGACTACAGGATGTCTGAACCCTATGAATTGCGGGCAATTCATCGTATCTTGAAGGATATAAGGAAGAACCCCGGAACAAAGGCGGAAGTCAGGAATCTGATTGCTCCTCCTACCTATGCTCTGGGGCTGGATATAGAGATATGGCTTGCCTATCAATCCATCGTTAAAAGTACCGGGCTTGGGAAGCAATATTATTACATAGCTTGCTTTGCGAAGCAGGCTGGAATATCGGACTTGAATATATCGCTAGTGCATTTTGAGGGCGGGAGAGGTTACAGGGCAGTCAATAATTCTGGCGGTCTGTATCAGGTAGAGGATTCTATGGGGATGGAGTTCTATAGATTGGACCCTGACAAGACGGAAAAGAATCTATATACGATTTTTGAAAACGTCTGCATTCCCCCGTCCTTCACCCATACCAAGCAGGAAGAGATGGAAGAGATGAAGCGGATGGGATTCGCTGATTCCATTGAAAAGACCTGGTTCTGTCAAAGACCCATTAATGGGGAGCCGTGCGGGATGTGCGAGCCCTGCCATGATGCGATAAAGATGGGCTTCGAATGGAGATTCACTCCGGAGGGGCTTTCACGGTACGAGGAGGATCTGCTTACCCCGAAGTGGAAGCACAAATTGAGGGACTTGAAGCTCACCCTGGATGCTAAGGTGTATAATACTAAGAATAGATGTGCTCTCATAATGAGGCATATGGTAACTACTCAGAACCCCTTCCCCGCACCTCGCAAAATTTGATTTCTTAATTATTTTAAGCAATCGGAAATCAAATTATGTTCGGTGTGGAGGGGGCGATAACTATAGTTACCGCATATGAATAAATAATCATGTCTAAGAATGTTTATAATGTTTTATGGACCGGAGGATTGGACTCTTCATACACGATGATGCTTTTTTCGAAAGAGGACATCATCGTGCAGCCATATCATATAAAGAGCGGCAGGAGGTCGGAGAGCCTGGAGCTCAGGGCTATCCAGTCCGTATTAAAGGATATATTGGAAAAGAAGGATACGAGGGCGGAGATACGCCCTCTAATAGTTTTGGATCAATCCGATATACCGGAAAATAAGGAAATCACAGAGGCCTATAGGAGGCTGAATGAGAAGAACGGGATAGGGATCCAATATGAGTGGCTGGGGCGATTCTCTGCCTCGCAGGGGGATCAGGGCTTCTATTATTCCTCGATCAGGTCCCGCTCATCATTTTCCAGAGCCCAGAAATGCATAGAAGACAATGGGGACATCATGGAATATGAGACGGAGGACGGGATCTTCACTCAAAGGGTGGATCCTGAGAAATCCAATAGGGAGTTGAATCTGGTCTTCGGAGGGCTCCGCTTTCCGAAGTCGTATACCCTTATCAAGGCGCAGGAAGTGGAGGAGATGAAAAAACTGGGCTTCTCAAAGTCCATTGAAAAGACCTGGTTCTGCCATCAGCCGATTCTGGGGAAGCCCTGCGGATTCTGTCATCCCTGTCAGGAGGTCATAGACAATGGGCTCACCTGGAGGATGTCTAAGCAGGCCTTGGCCAGGTTCAAAAGTGAGAAGAAAGGTACGCCATATATTTTGATCAGGCTGTCCGGATTTTTGACGGCCCCGTTCGAGAGACCTTCAGGAGGACCGGAGCAAAATGAAGTTTCCTAAAGATTGGGATAGGCCGAGCGAGGCGAATGCTGCAAGATGCTCACTTTTCAAGAAAGAC
>JAGBNY010000109.1 GCA_017634175.1 Lachnospiraceae bacterium | reverse complement strand
CCTTTCGGGGCCTATGTCTCAAAGATTGAGATGGATAGTCCCGCAATGAGATACGGGATAATGAGCGGGGACGTGATTACCAGGATTGGGACTCAGGAAGTGAGCGACTTCAAGAAGCTTACTGAGATACTGATGGGAAGCCAGAGCGGGGATGAGACTGTTGTCACCGTTCAGAGATATTCCAGGGGTGGCTACTCGGAGATGACCTTCGAGGTGACGCTCGGATAAAAAAGAGGGAGGCAATTGATTTGAAATTTATCGACACGCTCGTGGAAGGCTCCGCGCTTAAGGACATATACCTATGCAAGTTCAAGCAGTCGGCTGTCACGAGGAATGGGAAACCATACTATAATGTTATTCTGATGGACAGAACCGGGACTCTAGAGGCCAAGATCTGGGAACCGGACTCCCCGGGGATCGCTGATTTTGACGCAATGGACTACATCCATGTCTTCGGGGAAGTGAATAAGTTCCAGGGTGCGCTTCAGGCTTCGATCAAGAGAGTGCAGGTGGCCAGAGAGGGAGAGTATAACGCAGCGGACTATATCCCTGTCAGCAAGTTTGACCGAGAGGAAATGAAGAAGAGCCTGATCGCTGTCATAAGTACCGTGAAAAACACTCACTTGAATCAGCTCTTGAATAAGTTTTTCGTTGAAGATACTGACCTGGCCGAGAAATTCTTTATGAGCTCTGCCGCCAAGAATATTCACCATAGCTTCATTGGGGGACTTTTGCAGCATACGTTGGCCGTCACCAGGCTATGCAAGTATTTCGTGAAAGCTTACCCTCACTTGAATCATGACCTCTTGATAACGGCCGCCCTTCTGCACGATGTAGGGAAGGTGAAGGAACTCTCTGCTTTCCCGCAGAACGACTATACGGACGATGGGCAGCTTTTGGGGCATATAGTGATTGGCTGCGAGATGATAGGGCAGAAGGCTGGGGAGATCCCGGACTTCCCTCCTAAGCTCGAAACCGAGCTAAAGCACTGCATTCTGGCTCATCATGGTGAGTATGAATTTGGGTCCCCTAAGAAGCCGGCCTTGATGGAGGCCATGGCGCTGAACTTTGCCGATAATGCGGATGCGAAGCTGGAGGTCATGGTGGAGCTGATCGAATCCCACGATGCCAAGGCGGCAGTGCCTTCCTCAAAGACCGGGGAATGGTTCGGCTTTAACCGCATCTTCGATTCAAACCTTCGTAAGTCTGGAGAATGGGACTAATGCTGAAAAAGAACGACAGGATAGAGCTTGAGATCACCTCCCTCGGAAGCAAGGGGGAGGGGATAGGGCGGCATGAGGGAATTGCCGTCTTCGTGAAGGACGCCCTGCCGGGCGACAGGGCAAAGGTTCTCATTATAAAGGCCAAAAAGAACTTTTGCTTCGGGAAGCTTTTAAGCGTCCTGCGTCCCTCTACGGATAGGATACGACCTATCTGCCCCGTGTCGAATTCCTGCGGCGGCTGCCAACTGTCAGGTCTTCGTTACGGGGCAGAGCTTATTTTTAAAGAGGAAAAGGTGAGGTCCGCACTCTCAAGGATCGGAGGGATATCGGAGGATGAGCTGAGGGGCGCTGCAGAGCCTATTTTTGCCATGACAGTGCATGACGGCGCTGTTGCCCCGGAGAGATACAGGAATAAGGCGTGCTTCCCCTTCGGCAAGGGCAGGGATGGCAGGATAATCGCGGGCTTCTTCGCCGGCCGCACACATTCAATAATAGAGTGCGAGGACTGCCTCATGGTTCCGGAAGAATTCAGCGATATTCTAGCTATAGTTCTTGAGTTTGCGAGGGAATATGATGTAGAGCCTTATGACGAAGTGACAGGGGAGGGGCTTCTAAGGCATCTCCTTATCAGGAAGGGCTTCAAAACCGGAGAGATCATGGTCTGCCTCGTGATAAAAGACAAGGTTTTGCCCCATGCCAAAGAGCTGGTAAGTGCCCTGCTCTCAGTCCCCGGGATCGAATCGGTAGTTACAAATACCAATCCCGATAGGACGAACGTGATCCTTGGGAAAAGGACCCGCCTCCTTTTCGGCAGAGAGCATATCTTCGAGGAAATCGGAGATCTAAGATTCCGCATATCGGCGGCCTCATTTTTCCAGGTGAATCCGGCTGTGGCAAGCGCCCTCTATGACAAGGCGATGGAATACGCCTTTTCCGGCTTAGAGGAGCCCGTGAGGTTATGGGACTTATGCTGCGGCACCGGCACGATGTCTCTGATGGCTGCTAAGAGGGGGGCTCATGTCTATGGCATAGAGTCGAATCCAGAAGCGGTTTTGGATGCCAATGAGAATATGAGGGCGAATAATATCGACAATGTGACCTTCATTGAAAGCAGGGTGGAGGACTATCTGCAAAAGAACTCCCTGGAGGGCGACATAGTGATAATGGACCCTCCTAGGAGCGGCATGGAGCCATCGAGCCTTGAAGCGATAATATCCGCCGCCCCAAGCCGCATTGTCTACGTTTCCTGCGACCCCGCCACCCTCGCCCGGGATCTGCGGTACATGCTCGATTATGGCTTTTATAGGCTGGAAAAGTATAGGACGTTTGATCAATTCTGCAGGACTTGCCATGTGGAGACTGTGTGTTTGCTTTCCAAGGGAGATGTCAAGAGCAAAAAGATCCGTGTGGAGTTCAGTCTGGAGGACATGGACACGGACGGATTTAAGAAGGGTGCAACATATAACGCCATACGGGACTGGATAAAAGAAAAGTATGGGTACAGGGTGACTAATCTCAATATTGCGCAGGTGAAGCAGAAGCATGGTATCATAGAACGCGAGAACTACAACAAGCCCAAGTCTCCCGACAGTAAGCAGCCCGG
>JAGBNY010000002.1 GCA_017634175.1 Lachnospiraceae bacterium | reverse complement strand
CCTTGCGGGCGGCCTTTATTGATTCAATCTGTTCATCGCTGAATTTATAAGTCTTATTTTTTCCCATAAAGATATGATATCACAAACATCTAGAAATTGCAAGGATTTTATTGGGGTTTAGTATCAAAAGTGTATCAATCTCTGCCGCACTCTTCGCTCCGGGCAATACCGTAAGGATTCCCGGCTTATCGAGCGCGTATTTTATGCACTGATACTGCGTAAGAGCCTTTCCGAAAGGCGATGTCTTATCACTCAAAAGCTGTCCTCCGGAGAAAGGCTTCATGACCGATATGCCTACTCCCAGCTTTTCACATCTCTTATACACATCTGCTCTCTCGTCCACTCCGCCAAAAGCATACTCACCATGATTATAATCATATGCCGGATTAACCGAGAACATCAGCATGTCTATGAGGCCTGTATCCAGGATCTCCTGTATTACAGAAGGCGTATGGGATGACGCCCCTATATGCCTCACCGCGCCCTGGTCTCTCATATCCAAAAGATACTGAAGCACGCCGTTCTCCTGATATGTTTTCCAGTCCTTCGACTCGTCCTGGCAGTGGATAAAGCCATAATTGATATAGTCGGTCTTCAAGTCCTTCAGTTGCTTATCAATTGATCTCTTCACTGTATCCAGATTCAGCGTCCACCCATAAGTGCCTTTGGAATAATCAGCTCCGAAATGGATCTGATACATCACCTCATCCCTGACATCAGACAGGGCTTCGCCAAAAATAGCAAAGGCGGTTCCGTCTCCTGCGGCAAGGTCATAATAATTGATTCCGCTCTCATAAGCATGTCGGACCGTCTTCACTGCTTCTGACCTTTCAGCTTCTACAATATAGGCAGTCCCCATGCCTATCTCGCTAATCTTATCTCCGGTTCTTCGATTCTCTCTGTATTTCATACTATACCTCTAATCCTTTCACTATTTAAGGGTTATCTCAACCTCGCCATTTCCCAGCAGCTCAGTTAATTCCTTTTTTGTCATATCAATACGGCCAACTGTTTGATCCATAAAAGACCACAATCCGGCTGCCAGCTTTTGCGATGCTTCTTTGCTTCGTCTGCCGGTGCAGCAGTAAACCATGCCGCCGTCATCCACCACCTGACCTGTTTTTCCGCAGACATACTCCCGGCAATATTGATAGGGTCGGGCTAATCCGCCTGCTTAAACGCTTCATACTCATGCTCTGCTTCCCTCATCTCCGATGCCGTAAAGGCGCACAGCTTTACATCAATCTCATATTCCGGATAATCGGCAGTAAACTTTTTATATGCTCTCAGGCACTGCTTCGCAGACTCCGCCGCAGGATTATCAAGCGCCCCGCCAAATATCCCGGAGCTGATAAGCGGAAAAGAAATGCTGTGATATCCGTTGTCTTTCAGCACCGCCAGCGAATTGTAATATGCATTGAATAGTTCCTTGAACGCCGTGGGTGTTACTGCAAAATTCGGACCCACAGCGTGAATGATCGCCTTGGCGTTTGTCATCTTAAACGCAGGCGTGATAACAGCATCACCATCATTAAGCGGAGTCTTATGCTTGCTGCAAGCCTCTGTCAGCTCCGCTCTTCCAGCCTTACTAAAAATCACCCCGCATATTCCGCCGCCTGCCCATAACCCGCCGTTAGCGGCATTCACTACTGCATCGACCGTCTGATCCGCGCAGGATGCATTTATAAGTTCAAATTTGCTCATCTACCCTTCCTCCTTCTAAAGCATTTCATTTTACGACTTCCCAATATCCGCCGCGCGCGGAACCATGCCGTATAAGAAGACCTTCCTCACGCAGTTCCCGGATATATCTTTCTACAGTTCTCTGTGTCACTGACAACATTTTAGCAATTTCAGATGCAGAAGCTTTTTTGTTGTCGGAGATAATCTTTAAAACAGTCTCTTTTGCATCTCCGTCATTCTCCGACGTTTCTCCGACATTTTCTCCGACATCTTTGCCATCATCTCCGACATTATCTCCGATATTTTCGCCATCATCTCCGACATTTTTACCGACATCTCCGACATTTTCTCCGACATCTCCGACATTTTCTCCGACATTCTCCGACATATCAACAATGCCGGGATTATCTATCGATGTATGAGTGTCGCTCTGCACCTGCAATGCATCACGGTACAAATTTACGCGGAAAGTCTCCGGCATCTCTATAAACTCAGGCTCTGGCAATTTATATTCCTTCGCGGCTTTCTGAATCCTCTGAAGACCGGTTCCCCATGCCTCAATCAGTCCAATCTGGCTGAATACATTGGCAATTGCACGGTTTCTAAGTTTTGAATGTCCCCGCATTGCTTCCTCAAAGGTAAGCCCGTTGTAAAGGCCTCCCGGGGATGTTACTTCCAATCGATCATCATAGATTGCCACCTGCACACAAGATTCATCAATCATGTTACGATGGCAATGCGCATTTACAATCATTTCTCGGATAGCATCGACCGGAAGCTCGTAGGATTCCTTCCTGATCAATCCCTCGATTTTTGCGCCAAGCCGAATGTTGCGCAAAACAAAGCTCACCGCCTCTTCAATCTGTATATATAGAGGACCAGTGTACTCACGCTTGTCCAAAAACACAGCGCGGTCAGTTCCCTTGAATACAGCACACTGAGTCTTTGAAAAAGGGAAGTGATCCGATGTCAGCAAAACAAATGCATTGGACGCAAGATATCCATCACTTGTTTCTTTAAGCAGCTTCCAATTCTCAAGGTTCGTCCTCGTTACGGCAGGCAGTTTTTCTGTAAGAGCTTTGCGCTTCTGCATCTCCCTGCGGCGCGTGTTCATATCACGGCAGAGCTTCTTGATGGCTGTTTCAGTCACTTCATATCCTACACAGGTCAGTTCATCCCACGATATTTTTTCACCTTCCATCTCCAACTCCTTAATCTTCTCAGGCGATGCAAGGCGGGTGGTCGCGCCAACACGAATATAGGTGCCTTTCTCCTTACCTTTGGATTTCAAATAGTACGGTCTGCGAGACTCCGGAGCTACTGTGACTACAATGACCGTTTTTCCTTCAACTGTGTATGGCTCAATCTCGGGAACAATCTGCGGCTCGCAGGAGTCTGAGATTGCATTGGTGATGCTATCCATTGTCTGAAAAAGAATGGATTCATCTATTCCGACTACCTCCCTGGCCTCGTCCACTACGCCGAAAACAAGCTTACCTCCCTGAGTGTTGGCATAGGCCACAACCGTCTTTGTATACTTCTCCGTGTTCTTTGGAGGCATCTCCTTGAACTCAACTTTTTTTGATTCACCTCGAATGATTTCCTCAATCGTCATACTGCCACCCCAAAAGCTTCCCTCACATTCTTCTCTATCGACCTCTTAAACGCCTGGCACATATCGACATCTCTTGATCCCATTGACATACCCCTCCGATTAGATATCTTTACACAATCCTATATTCTCTTTTTCGGCACCGGGCTGCCTTCCCCCTCCAGCCTCATCCCCAGCCGAAATGCCAGCGGGAAAACGAACATCTTCGAAATGCCCGAATCGAACTCTACCGTGAATTTAGTGGTTTTCCCCGATTCATCGTATTCAGCGCTTTTTACGGCTCCGGCTCCATAACGCTTCTGCACCACCCTCTGCCCCACTTCAAGACTATAGTTCTCGCTGGGAAGGGTGCTCTTCACAGAATCCTTTTTCTTCACTTTTGCGATAACGCCAGCGCCCTCGCTCTCTTCCATTTCCTCAATGAAGCTAGACTTGGATTCGCCAATCTCGAAAATATTGAGCTCATTTTTCGCTCTTGTTATTCCGACATAAAAGATCCGCCTCTCTTCCTCCAAGAATGTCGCCTTATCGGCAAGGCTGCCCGATGGATTTCCCGGGAAAATATCCCTGGTCACGTCCAGCATGAACACCCGGTCATACTCCAGCCCCTTAGATGAATGAACAGTCGACAAGATAAATTTAGCCTCTTCATCATCCTTTTTTCTCTGAAGCAAGGTTCTAAGATTTCCAAGCCGCCCCAAGAACCCCTCTATAGTATCCTCATTATAGGAAAGCATTTTCAGTATATAAAATTTATTCCTGTCAAGATTCATGCGCTCCATGTAATCGCCGTATCCGATTTCCACATCTATCCGGAATAACGCATCCTGCGGCGTATCCTTGGCCAAACTAGCCAGGGATCCCGCGAGCTTCTTACAGTTTCTCTTAACCTTTTCCTTAAGCCCAAAGCATGCGGGCACCGCCTCAAAAACCGTTATCTTCCGCCTCGCGCTTATCCTGCAAATCTCCTCGGCCTGTTTTTTAGTGAGATAAGTCCCGCACTTATAATAAAGCTTCATGAAAAGATCCGTATCGGCCGGATTCAAAGCAAGCCGCATTATCGAAGTCAGGTCTTCCACTACCCTGTTCGTAAAAAAGCCCATGTCCATGTTCTTTATCCGATACTTAATCCCCCTCCGGTCCAGCCTGTCCACTAAAGGAAGTGCGCTCTCATTATCCCGGTAGAGCACAGCCGTCTCCCTGTCGCAGCCGTCCGCCACCTTTTCCAGATAGCCGTATTGATTGTATCTTTTCCCGAGCTTTATGAACCTCACCTTCGAGACAGGCCCGCGGGCGGCTCTCATATGCTTTTCATGACGCTCCTTATTGTGCCGGATAAAGAGATCGGCGGCGCCCACGATATCAACCCCCGACCGGTAATTCAAGTCCATTACCAAAATCTTGGCACCGGGATAATCCTCGCCGAACCGCAAAAGGGCCTTCGGATACGCCGCCCTGAATCCATAAATGCTCTGATCCTCGTCCCCGACCATGAAGAGATTATTCTCCTTTCCGGAAAGGACCTTGATTATCATATGCTGTATCTTGGAGGTGTCCTGCGCCTCATCCACGCAAATATATCTATATTTTTCCTGAAAATACCTCGCAAGGCGCGGAAACTTGCGAAGAAGCTTGTAGGCATAGACCATCTGGTCATCATAGTCCATCAGACTGTTTTCTTTAAGATAAGCGTTGTAATTATCAAAGATGGCAAGGAGAGGCAGCTTTTCCTTATCTCCAAGTTCCTGGATTTCTGCCCTGCCAAGGCACATATTCTTGCAATAGGTAATCAGCGTCCTTGCCCCCTTGATTTCGCTTTCTGTGGGATAATCCCGCTGATTCTTCGCCATTATGTCCATGAGCGCCTTTGCGGTCTGTTTCTCATCCGTGACGAGACTAAACGGCGTCAATCCAGTAATCCCGGCGTATCTCAGGATAACCTTGGCGCAGAGACCATTAATAGTCCTGAATTCCACGTTCTCCCCGATTTCCTTGCCAAAAAGGGAGGCGAATCGCCTCCCCATGTCGAGCGTCGCCGCCACTGTATAGGTCAATGTAAGTATGTTTTCAGCAGCTATCCCCTTGCAAAGGAGCATGAAGCCCAGCCTGGTAACGAGAACCGTAGTTTTTCCGCTGCCCGGCACCGCAAGGAGCAGCACCGGCCCGTCCACCGCCTTCACAGCCTCAATCTGCTGCTGATTAAGCGAGCTCGCATATTCTCTTATAAATCTTTCCACATTCATTGAATTCATTCTCAAACTTAGTGACTGTAGATAGCCCACATGCTCCGTTTCAGCCTTAATGTTGGCTCAAAACCACTGATTCAAGTATTTCACATCCACAAGCCCGACCCGTTGATCCGGATACTTTTGCTGTATTTCTTTCCATGTCATTCTTTACTCTGTCAATTCTATATTAATCTATTCCCCCTCCATTCTCGTTCCCCGGCTCAAAATCAATCGAAAACTTCTCGAACGGAATCACGACTCCGACAAAACCAGTCGCATAGGACGCCAGTTCATACGGAGGGAAGGTAATCGTTATGCCGTCCTTCGTCATGCCGAAGGGCAGCTCTTCCACCTTTTTCTTCTGGACGCTTTCCACCATGTCGCTATTATAGGCGTCCGGAGACTGTTCATAGAGTTCCTCAAAGGCCCCCGCTACGATATTCATGATTGCCGAATCAGAATTATTCACGATGTCGGTCAGCTCCAGCTTTTCCCCGGTCTTGCGGTCAAAGACATAGTAATAGCTTATCGGCATGCCGTGCGCCCCGCCCCCATACCAATAGCCTCCCATCAATACAGACAGGAATCTGTCATCCATATATTCAATCGAGGCCGGATATTCAGAGACATAGTTATTCAGAGTATAATAATCCATCTCATCCTCTGCCGCATAGTCCCCCATCTCTTCCCCTTCCTTTGTGCTGCTCTCGATAGACTCTTTCTGCTTTGCCTCCAGATAATCATTGATTTTTTGCGCTGCCTCGTCCGAAGAGTCCAGCACCAGCCTGGAGTAGCGCATCTTCATGGCTGGCTTGTCCTCAGTGCCCTTGACCATGACCACCTTGCGCTCCGTCTCGATATGCCCCACATCGGAAATATGGGTATCATTAACGGCGGTACCTATTTTCTGCGCCTCGCTCTTGTTCGATGCGTTTCGATTCAAAAAGAAGATATACTCCGCATAATCCTCGACGTCATTATAATAATAGCCCTGCGGAGCCGCTATGAATTTGGAAAGGGGGAAGAAAGATTCAATTTCAGGCTCCGGAGAGGATGCTATGAATTCTTCATTCTCGCCATCCCAGGAGATTTTGTAAACAGAGGTCACTCCATCCCCATTCTCCGTCTCTCCCTCATCCATCAAACGGGCATAAAGCCCCTCACCGTCCACTGCGATGATAGAAGCATCCCTAAGCCTCGGATTCTTTATTTCCTGCCTGTCTCCGCTCCTTAAATCGATCACCGAATAAATATAGAAATATTCACCCCCGACATCCGTGCTTTCCTGGATTATCATCCTATCCTTATAGAAACCTTCGACGCTCTCATTATCATTGAGTTCTATTCTATTCTCCTCTCCGTCATCGAAAGTCACTGTCACCAGCCCCTCTTCCGACTTCGACGCTGTATAGCCATAGTTCCTATGCGTGAAGGTAGGCGTATACATGAGATTATAGGCAGCATAATGATTGATCAGACCTGATAATTCGCGGCTTTTCTCAGGGTCCCCGACCTGCATATCTTTAGCATCCGCAAATTCTTTAAGGGTGCTGAAGCTTGGTTCCGCGCTCCCCTCTTCCACTCTTAGGTAACGCACCTTTCCTTCGGTGCTGTAGGCGAAAAGCACCCCATCCTCATATTCCAGCTGCACTCCATAGCTGGGCGCGCTGTCCATGATGAGCCTTGCCTCCCCGCCATCCTTGCTGATCTCCATCACCTTGCCGCTATGCTCGCCATAGTCATTCTCTTTAACAAGCCCGAAATATATGTTCTTATCTCCGACCGCCAGCCCCATGAACTGCTCATTATTAAGTTCATAAAGCACGCTCTCCTGATTCGTGCCGCGGTCAATCTTTTTAAGCGACTTATAATCCTCTGTAGAATAATATGCGTCAGAATCCGCCTGGAAGGTGAGCCCGGTCATATCGAAGGATTCTGAATTAAATTCCGGGTCCGTGTCCTCGCCCCGGCTCACGGCAGTGCTTTCACCTGCTTGGCTGTCAGCGGGATTTACCGCGCTGTCAAGCTCTTTTTCGCCATCAGTGCTGCCAACATTATTTACGCCAGCTTCTGTCTGATCTCCGCCAGCTTCCTGCGCGCTGCCGTTCTCGCCAGCTTCCTGCGCGCTGCCAGCAGCCTGTGCGATCCCAGCAGAATCCTGTGCGCCGCCCGCCGCGCTTCCATTTCCTGAATTCCCTCCGCAGCCCGTCACCGTTAACCCGACACTGAGCCCAATCGCCGCCAAACGCATACCCAATCGATGTTTTTTCATTCTATCAATCCTCCTTAAAAAGGGCTGCAAGCAAAGTGTTCGCAGCCCATTCCTTATAATAATCGTAACTATTCAGAACCCCCTGCCCGCTACCAAAGCAAAATTTGATTTCTTAATCGATTTAATCAATCGGAAATCAAATTTTGCTTAGGCAGCGGGGCGGTTACTATAATAATCCAAATTAACTCATGGTGCCACCATCATAGGATGCTTCTGAGTGTACAGCAATTGTCATTTCCTATAGCGCCATAATGAGTATATCTTGTCTATTTTATCACATTTAAACCTGTTTTGCAAATATAATATACGCCCAACCAGCGTCAAAAACCCTCCCGGCGTTACTATTCACAGTCTAATGAGGGTTTTTTTGACCCCAAAATTGATTATAACTACTCACCGCACTTGTTCGCCCACCCTATTCACTTCGCTGGTATGCCACACGCTTCATCCCTCCCCGCTCACAAGTGCGGTGTCTG
>JAGBNY010000108.1 GCA_017634175.1 Lachnospiraceae bacterium | reverse complement strand
CAGATAATGACCTATAAAGAGATGGGTTACAAGAGAAGAAATTCTTTCTTCTATGAAAAAGAGAAATAAGTTTTGGAATATAAGCCTGCCAGTCTTTGGCAGGCTTTTTTTGTGCGATAAGGCCGGAGAGCGCAAGCCGAGCTTGATCGAGCTTGCATTCGACGGCCAAGTACATCTGGCAGCTTCAGCTGCCAGATGTACGCACAGCGTAATCGAGTAGGGGACGCTTTTCCCCCTGCTCGATTGTAGGCAATGAGCCAAAGTGCATGCCTCGTGCCTGCACGAAAGGCAGGCACCTTGGCGAATGCCCATCATCGAGCACGAAGTGCGAGGTGATGGGCAGTATTGCCGTATCGAGTAGGGGACGCTTCTCCCCCTACCCGATTGCGATAAAGCCATCGAGGGGCCGCCGAGCTAGATTTAAGCGGACATTTGTTTTTTATTTTCCGGATAAAAAAACTTTTAAATTTTTATAAAATATGATATAATAAGTTGTGAATTTTTTTTGAAGTCCTATTATTGGTTTTAGGGATTTATGTATGATTTGGGACATGAATATAGCCGGTAAGTCGTTCTATGAGCTTCTGGCGATTTTTTTTATATATAGTTTCATAGGCTGGGCTTGGGAAAGTATGCTCGTTTCGCTCAGAGAGGGAAGGTGGGTGAATCGGGGCTTTGTCACAGGTCCGATCTGTACCATTTATGGTGCAGGGGCACTTTCAGTACAGATCATTTACCACAACTATTCCTCCAATGTCTACCTCCTTTTCTTTGGCGGGATGATCTCAGCGACCATAATCGAATACGTGGCGGCCTGTCTATTGGACTTGGTCTTCCATACAAGCTGGTGGGATTATTCTGTGCAGCCCTTGAATTTCCAAGGGAAGATCTGCCCCTATGCGACCCTGGGGTGGGGGATAGTCGCGGTGCTCTTCTTCAGGACCATGCAGCCTGTCGTAGACCTCTTTCTTTCCTTTTTTTCTAAGGATATGATAATAAAAGCTTCCTGCCTTGTCCTATTTATCTATCTTGTGGACTTGGGGACTACCGGGATTGCCGCTTTTGACCTGAAAGACAAATTGGCTTCATTGGAAAATATTTATCTTAAGGAGGAAGCCATTGATTACTCGGATATCAATGTGTCTTCGGGAGTGGGCGGATTCCTCTCGATGCCTGCCGCAGCTGCAATGAAGGTCAGGCAGAAGGTAGAGAGGTCCCTGGCGAAGGCAGGCCGGATAAGGCAGAAGCTCATGGATCAGCTCTCGCTAAGCAGCTTCACTGCGAGGAGGATGGTCAGGGCCTATCCAAATCTGAAGAGCACGACCAAGCTCGCGAGGGACGTTGTAGTTCACCAGATCATGAGAATCGGGAAGAAGCTGAAGATATATTGACTTTTCGCAGGCTGCAGTGAATGGCGCTTCAATGCGATAACCTGTAGTCTGGATTATTAGCTAATAGCCGGGGTTTTCCCTGCTGCAATATATTAAGAAAGAAGGTAACTAAAGGATGTCACAGTTTACGTTTAGCGGCGGCATTCATCCCTATGACGGCAAGGAGCTTTCTAAGGACAAGCCGGTTAAGGAATTGCTGCCAAAGGGCGACCTGGTCTTTCCGCTGTCCCAGCACATAGGGGCTCCGGCGAAGCCCGTGGTAGAGAAAGGCGACCACGTTAAAGTGGGGCAGATGATAGCTGAGGCGGGCGGCTTTGTCTCAGCGAATATCTATTCCAGCGTGAGCGGCGTGGTAAAGTCCATTGAAAAGCACAGAGTGCCGGTCCAGGATATGGTTGATTCGATCATTATCGAGAATGACGGCGCTTATGAAGAAGTGGAGTACCCGCCTGTCAGGCCATTCGAGGAATTGACGGGGGCTGATATCGTTTCCGCTGTCAAGGCGGCGGGGGTCGTGGGGCTGGGAGGCGCGGGATTCCCGACGCATGTTAAGCTCTCGCCAAAGGAGCCGGATAAGATAGATTACATTATTGCGAATTGTGCCGAGTGCGAGCCTTATCTTACCAGCGATTATCGGAGGATGATGGAGAATCCGGAGGAGCTGGTAGGCGGGATGGAGTGCATCCTGAAGATCTTCCCGAAGGCAAAGGGAATCATCGCAATCGAGGACAATAAACCGGATGCAATAGAGAAGCTCCAGGGCATGGTTTCTTCTATTCCGAATATTGAGGTCTATGCAATGACCACTAAGTACCCCCAGGGGTCCGAGCGGCACATTATCTATGCCTGCACGAAGAGGGAGATCAATTCGAAGATGCTTCCCGCGGATGCGGGCTGCATAGTCGATAATTGCGAGACCCTGGTAGCGATCAACAGGGCGGTCAGGCAGAATAAGCCGCTGTTTCAAAGGATCGTCACGATTACCGGGGACGCGGTGAACGATCCCAGGAATTTCGCGGTCCGCTGCGGCACCTCCTTTAACGAGCTTATCGAGGCGGCTGGCGGATTCAAGATGGAGCCGGGAAAGATCATTTCCGGGGGTCCGATGATGGGATTCGCAGTTTTCGATACCGATGTGCCGGTCACGAAGACTTCTTCGGCCATGCTCTGTCTCCTGGAGGACCAGGTCTCAAAGACCGTTGAGACGGCTTGCATAAATTGCGGGCGCTGCGTGGATGCCTGCCCCGAGAAGCTGATACCTTCCCAGCTCGCCACTTTCGCGGAGCATGAGGATTATGATAATTATAACAGACTCTTCGGCACTGAGTGCATAGAGTGCGGTTCTTGTACCTATGTCTGCCCTGCGAAGAGACAGCTAGCGCAGGCGATCAAGTCGATGAAGAGGCTCGCAATGGGCAAGGCCAGGGCAGAGGCGGCTAAGAAGAAAGCGGCGGCAGAAAAAGCCGCGGAAGAGGGCAAGGCGGCGGCTAAGAATGACGCTAAGAAGGGCGGTGATAAATAATGGGTCAGACACAAGGCGCGGCAGGGAACGAGACGGCTGCCCTGCGCAACGTATCATCAAATCCCCATATAAGGGACTCAATAACCACGCAGAAAATCATGTGTTATGTGATCTTGAGCCTCTTGCCGACCACAATCTATGGCGTCTATCATTTTGGAATACAGGCGCTTTTGATCGTGCTCTGCACCGTGGCGAGCGCGGTTTTATTTGAATATCTCTACGAGAAGCTCATGCACCTTCCGATTACGATCAAGGATGGATCCGCGGCCTTGACGGGCCTGCTCCTAGCCTTGAATCTGCCTCCCAGGTTCCCTATCTGGGCAGCGGTACTGGGATCCGCCTTCTCGATCATAGTAGTAAAGATGCTTTTCGGAGGGCTGGGGCAGAATTTCATGAATCCCGCCCTGGGGGGACGCTGCTTTCTCCTGATTTCCTTTGCGGGGCTCATGACGAATTTCTCCTATGATTCTTTTACCGGAGCCACCTATCTGGCGAGGCTGAAGGCCGGAGAAATGGTTAATTCCTATGATATGGTGATAGGTAACGAGATGGGGACCATCGGTGAGGGCTCTGTCATCTGGATAGTGCTGGGCGCCTGCATCCTGATCCTCTTAGGGGTCATAGACCTCCGGATCCCCGGCTCTTATATAGTGAGCTTCGTCATTTTCTGGGTTCTTTTCGGCGGGCATGGGTTCGATCCATATTATATCACGGCTCAGCTTTCGGGCGGCGGCCTCATGCTGGGAGCCTTCTTCATGGCGACTGACTATGTGACTAGCCCGATCACGACCAAGGGAAAGATAATATATGGTATCATCTTAGGCGTTTTGACCGGAGTATTCAGGGTATTCGCCTCTGGCGCAGAGGGCGTTTCATATGCGATCATCATATCCAATCTCTTGGTGCCCTTGATCGAAAGATGGGCCCCGCTCAAATGCTTTGGATATGTGAAGAGCGAGAAGTGAGTGCAAGGAGGGGACTAATTATGAATGAAATGACAAAAAATACATTGATCATGACAGCTTTTGCCCTGACCTTCGGCCTGCTTTTGGGGCTTGTCCACGCCGTGACAGCCGGTCCCATAGCCGCCCAGCATGAGCGGCAGAAGAACGAGGCTTATTCTGCGGTCTTGGAAGCGGCCTCCGACTTCTCCGAGAATATGGAGATCGACCAGGCGGTGCATGATGCGATCGAGCAGGATAGCAATTACAATGCCTCCATCACAAGCGTTATCAATGCAAAGGATGACAGCGGTTCTACGGTAGGATATGTAATAGATGTCAGCTCCCATGGAGGATACGGCGGAGACATCAATTTTTCGATCGGGATTGGGTCGGATGGCTCGGTCGAAGGCATTTCTATCACAAAAATCGCTGAGACCCCGGGGCTCGGGATGAAGGCCCAGTCGGATCCCGCGTTCTGCGAGCAGTTCATAGGGGGAGATTCCTCAGAGCTCAAGCTTTCGAGCGAGGGAGGGGAGATAAACGGGATAACAAGCGCTACTTTTACCTCCAGGTGCATGGTGAGGGGGGTCAATGCTGGCCTTAAATATTATCAAGATGTGATTAATGGATAAAGGAGGTTCGGAACCGTGCAAGAGAATTCACCTGCCGAGAGAATATATAACGGCATAATCAAGGAAAACCCGACTTTGGTCATTGTTCTGGGCATGTGCCCTACGCTGGCGGTAACGACCTCTGCCATGAACGGGATAGGAATGGGGCTCTCCACCACTGTAGTGCTGACCCTCTCAAATCTTTTCATCTCTCTTTTCAGGAACATAATACCTGACAAGATCCGCATACCTGCGTTCATCGTGATAATTGCTTCTTTCGTCACCATAGTGGATATGCTGATGGAGGGCTTCACGCCAGCTCTCTATGCTCAATTGGGTATCTATATCCCATTGATCGTCGTCAATTGCATCATCTTCGGGCGGGCGGAGGCCTATGCCTCTAAGGCCAATCCTGTAAGCGCCCTCTTTGACGGGATCGGGATGGGCCTCGGCTTCACTATTTCTATAACCATCATCGGCTTCATAAGGGAGCTCATAGGTGCCGGATCCATCTTCGGGACTCCGATAGGCAATCTTTCTGATTTCATGCCGTCGATCTTCGTCATGGCGCCCGGGGCCTTCATGGTGCTTGCGACCATCATCACGATCAGGGCCTATATCATAAACAGGATAGAGGAAAAGAATGGGACCAGGCTCGAAGTCGTACATACGGATGAGGACGGCGCCGGCTGCGCTGGCTGTGCTTTCAAGGATAATTGCGCCGGGAAGAGCACGAAGATAGAGACTGCGGCAGCGGCTCCTGCGGTCTCGGCGGCTAAGGCTGCGGCAGCTCCGGTCAATAATGCCGCGGCTAATACGGAAGCTTCTGCGGGCAGCAAGGCAGCGACGCATACGGAAGCTTCTGCGGGCAGCAAGGCAGCGGCGCCTGCGGACGCTTCTTCGGACAATAAAGCTACAGGGAAAGAGGGGGATAAGTAAATGGGAAATACATCAATTCTATCAATCCTTATAATGTCCATGCTCATAAATAACGTGGTTTTGAGCCAGTTCCTTGGGATCTGCCCCTTCCTCGGAGTTTCCAAGAAGGTCGAGACTGCGTCTGGGATGGGAGCGGCTGTTATTTTCGTCATCACCCTGTCATCCATCATATGCGGGGTCATTTATGAGTTCATCCTGCATCCCTTGGGGCTTGACTACCTGAATACGATAGTTTTCATACTGGTTATTGCGGCACTGGTGCAGTTCGTGGAAATGTTCCTGAAGAAATCCATGCCCTCGCTCTATGCGGCTCTTGGGGTATATCTTCCTCTAATCACAACAAACTGCGCTGTCTTGGGAGCAGTCCTTTTGAACGTGCAGAATGATTACAATATAATCCAGGGAATAATAAATGGGTTTGCCACCTCGGTAGGTTTCGCAATTTCCATTATTATCCTGGCGGGCCTTAGAGAGAAGATGGAATACAATAATGTGCCAAAGGCGGTCAAGGGTATGCCTTTCACTATGTTCACGGCCTCTCTGATGGCGATTGCATTCTGTGGATTCTCAGGGCTCAAGTGATTTTTTTTTCGAGCTGCGGGGCTATCGTAAGTCCTGCAGTCTGGATTTTTTGTAGACTTTAAGGGGGATTTGAGATGGGAGGAATTATCACCGCGACCGTCTGCGTGGCGGCTGTCGGTTTATTCGTTGGGCTTTTCCTGGGGGTGGCCGGGAAAAAATTCGCGGTTGAAGTGGATGAGAGAGAGAATCTGATCCTCGATGTGCTGCCCGGAGCGAACTGTGGGGGTTGCGGCCAGGCCGGGTGCGCGGCCATGGCTCATGCCATAGTCACGGGAGCGGCCCCGGTGAATGGCTGCCCCGTGGGGGGAGAAGGGGTCGCCAAGAAGGTGGCCGGAATAATGGGACAGGAGATTTCCGAGGAAGAGCCTATGACCGCTTTCGTGAAATGCAGCGGCACCTGCGAAAAGGCAAAGGACAAATTGAAGTACTCCGGCCAGATGGACTGCAAGTTCCTGGACATGACTCCTGGAAAGGGCCCGAAGGCCTGTGCCTTTGGCTGCCTTGGCGGCGGTACCTGCGTGAGGGTATGTCAATTCGATGCAATTCATATAGTGGATGGGATCGCCAAGGTGGATCCCGATAAGTGCAAGGCCTGCGGCCAGTGCGTGGCGAACTGCCCGAGGCACATGATCGAGATGAAGCCTAAGAAGAGCAAGTTCGCCGTATCTTGTTCTTCCAAGGATAAGGGACCGGCAGTGATGAAGGTCTGTGCCGCGGGCTGCATTGGCTGCGGCCTTTGCGAGAAGAATTGTCCAAAGGATGCGATCCATGTTGTGGACAATATTGCCCACATCGACTATTCAAAATGCGTGAGCTGCGGCATCTGCGCTCAAAAATGCCCGAAGAAGGTAATAGAAAAACTTGCTTAAGGAATCGGGAAATAATTTTTCTTTTCGGGGGAAGCCTGGGATCATCTGCAAAAACTTCAAGATAGTTTTGCGGATGATTTTGATAGGCCTTCCCCTGTTTTTAACGGGCTGCTTGAATGGGCAGCCTGTTTCTAAATATGGGTTTTTCTTGGATACCATCGTGGGCATAACCATATATGATATGGGTGGTTCTCCCTTTGAGAAGGGGAAAAACGAGGAGGACTTGCTTAAAGAAGCGATGTCTCGTTTATCGGATTACGAGAAGCTCTTTTCTGCGACTGTCTCAGGCTCAGATGTGAGCAGAATCAATGATTCAAAGGGAAGAGAGATAAGGATATCCGAGGAAACAGCCGATATCATAGAGAAGGCCCTTTACTATGGAGAATTAACAGATGGGGCTTTCGACATCACCTTATATGGAGTGTCCGAGCTTTGGGACTTTACCGCTGATAATTCGGCAAGGCCGCCCGATTCGTTGATAGAAGAGGCGATGAAGCACGTGGGCTATGAAAAGGTCGCTCTGCGCCGGGAGGGGGAAAGCTGCTTCGTGAAGCTTTTGGACCCGGAGTGCAGGATCGATTTGGGCGGCATTGCCAAGGGCTATATAGGCGACAGGCTGAAAGAATTCTTGATTCATGGCGGAGTCAAGAGCGCAGTGATCAACTTGGGCGGGAACGTGGTCGCAATAGGAGGGAAGAGCGATGGATCTCCCTTTAAAATCGCGATTCAAAAGCCCTTCTCGGATATCGGAGAAGCATATGACACCTTGGATATCATTGATAAGTCTGTCGTCACTTCTGGTTCCTATCAAAGGTACTTTGAACAGGATGGGAAGATTTATCATCATATCCTGGATTCAAAGACGGGCTATCCAGTGGAATCCGGGCTCCAGTCAGTGACGATCATTTCAGATAAGTCCATTGATGGGGACGCTCTTTCCACAGCCTGCTTTTGCCTTGGCGAAGAGGCAGGAAGAGCCCTCCTTAAAAGAATTGGGAATGTGGAAGCGATCTTTATATAGGTCATCTGCAAAAAGCCTGAATCGGGTTTGATTGTCAAATCACTTATAGGAAACGTTTGTTTTATTGGAGGATTAATCATGTCAATGCTCCATAAATCCCGGGAGGATGTGAATTCGGAGAAGAGACGGATGAAGACGTCGATCGGGGTTCTCGCCATAAGCGGCGTGATGGTTTTGATCTTGGCGGCTGTTTTCGCCATGAATAAAAGACCGTCAAGACGGACTCCTATTCTGAAGCAGCAGGCGGGGAGCTTCAATCCCTCGCTTTCAGAAGCGGAGAGTGAGATCAACGAGGAAGAGATGCTTAGGGACCGCACGAAGGTGTCCGATGATCTGAATTTCTGGAATATGTATGACAGGCCGCAGGATAAGACTACCCCAGTGCCTTTCGACAACAGGACTCTTCCGGATGACAGGATCGAATTGCCAAATATGAGTCCTGATTCTAGTACAGATGCAGAAGATGATTTTCTGCCTGATGGCTCAGAGGACCCCCTGATGCAGGAGGATGATGCTCCGGCCAATTCTGTCTCGGACGGAATAGCCGACATCGACCCCCGCACCCAGGAGGGGGCGAGATTCATTATTTCCGGGAATAAAGTCTTTGATGTAAATGAACTTACTGAGGGTACTGCGAGATTCGCTGACATCATCCCGGGAATCAAATCCAATACCTACGATAATGAGGGCTTTTCTGAGGACTCGAACGGCTATAAGATTTATTCTACCCATGGGGTTAAGACTTCCTATACTGGGATAGATGTCTCTAAGTACCAAAAGAAGATCGATTGGGCGAGGGTTGCCGCTTCGGGGATTGATTTTGCGATGCTCAGGATGGGGGCCAGGGGCTATCAAAGAGGGAACGTGCTGATAGATGATGAATTCTATGCGAACGCCAGAGGCTGCTCAGAGAATGGGATAAGGATCGGACTTTATTTCTATTCTCAGGCAATAAATCCCTTGGAAGCGATGGAGGAAGCGAACTATTGCGTGGTCGCGGCTCATGGCAGAAGAGTGGACTATCCAATTGTCTTTATAAGCGAGGTCGTTGCGGGGGACAGCAGCCGCACTGAGATGCTCTCGAAGGCAGAGAGATCCTTGATCGCCAAGACCTTCTGCGATACTGTCCGAACATACGGATATATACCGATGATAGGAGCAAGCAAGAAGCAATTCGCTGATGGATTTGAATTATCCTCGATAAATAAGTACGATTGGTGGCTCTTTGACACGGATCCAGTCTCAGTCTTTCCATATAAATTTATGATGTGGCAATACTCTAAACTGGGGAAGGTGAATGGGATAGATGGATTCGTGAACCTGAATCTTTCTTTTGTGGATTACTCCCTGAGGTGAGCTTGGTATGGATAATGAAATAAGGCTTCCCGGCGTTTCTAGCAGCAGAAAGAAATCTGGCGAGGTTTATTACAGGGCGGGGATTACTTTTCGCTCCAAGCATATCAGCCTCGGCAGCAGCAGCAGTGCCTCTGAAGCCCATGAAATGTACTTAGAGGGCAAAAGGATAATTTCAACATCGGTGCAGCTCAATGAATATGTCGAGACTTCTCCGTTAGCGTTCGATAAATGGGTCTGTCTCATAAATTTCAGGGAAAACAGGGTCTATTTCAAGAATCCAATCTATCTAAAAAAACAAAAGTATTTTTCTTATTATATTTCTCCGGAGCTGGAGCTAAAATTTGATAATGACGACCTCTTTTACTATTCAGAGCACAGAATCCAGGTCAGAGGCGGGCATTTTTTCTGTGAGGACTTTGGGACTCAAATTTCGCTAAAGTCCCGCTATGGGATAAGGCCTTTTGCGGTCGAAGGACGGGACTACAGATTTGTCAATAAGGACGAGACCGACTACAGGTACGAGAATATTGAGATTATTAACCGCTACATGGGTGTAGAGAAGAGGAAACACAAGCTTGGGTACAGGTACAGGGCGAAGATCCATGTCAATGGTGACTTCATCCTGGGCACCTATGATACAGAAGAGGAGGCAGCGATCGCATACAATAAGGCATTGGACTTGCTCCTAAGCAAGGGACTCAAAAAAACTTCTTTGCATGAGAATTATCTTGAAAACCTCCCATCGAAGGAATATGCGGAGATCTATAGGAAAATCACTTTTTCTGAGAAATTCATGAGAATTCTCGATGAAATATAGGTGGAAATATGTTACGTATTCATGGTCAAAATAGCTGGTCGTGAAAACATACGGAAATATCCCTGTTAAAGAGCAGGAGAGTGAAAAGCCGTACTTCAAAATTTGAAGTACGGCTTTTTTTGTGCGATAAGGCCGGAGAGCGCAAGCCGAGCTTGCTCGAGCTTGCATTCGACGGCCAAGTACATCTGGCAGCTTCAGCTGCCAGATGTACGCACAGCGTAATCGAGTAGGGGACGTCTTTCCCCCTGCTCGATTG
>JAGBNY010000012.1 GCA_017634175.1 Lachnospiraceae bacterium | reverse complement strand
GAGAAAGATTCGCTTCCACCGCCTGTTTCTGTACCGCTACCCCCTGCTCCTTCAGCATCTTGGATGTGGCCGAAATCATCTGATTCGTAGCTGAATTCAAAAGATTCACCTTTTCCAATACTATTTTTTGATTGTAAAGAGCCCCGGCTATAGTCACTGCGACTCTAAGAGAGGACACTGTGACCGTTTTCGCCCTATCAACTGAGCGGATCAATTCGCTGTTATTCTTCCTAATGACTTCCATCGCAATGATACCCTGCTGATTCACGGTCAGGAGCTGCTGGAAATCCATTATCCTCTGGCGCAGGGGAAAAAGCACCTCTTCTTCCACAAAACGAATCTTGTCCTCGTCTCCGCCTTTTGCCCTTTCATTGTCCACGGCGTCCTGAAGATAGGAGTCCAACTGCACCCCCAGCTCTATCTTCTTATTCAATTCCTTGGTGAGATTCCTCATCGCCACCTCTTCGATTTCCAAGGTGGTATTATCGTTCTTAAGAGCAATCCTGCCCTTTTCCATGGACTCTATTATCCCCGCTATTTCCTGATCTGCGGTCTTGTATTTTTCAAAGTACCTTCTAACGGGATTTACCAATTTGCCCAAGAAACCTGTTTTTGCAAAATCGACCCCAGATGGGTCCAAATCTCTCATTTGAATTGATAAATCCTCTATCCCCTTAGAAATGGCTGCTGTCCCGGCATCGTTAGCCCCTATGTCCACTAGCCTTTTTTGCAAGATTGAGTTTTTGGACTCAGACTTTTCCATTAAGTCCGCTCCAAATTCAGCGATGACCGAAGTGATCTCCTTCCGACTCGCAAGAGAGTCGAGATCGGTATTCATGATATCGTCCCCGTTTTTCTTGACTACTTCCGATATCACCTCATGATCTTTTTCAGTCGGTGCCAGCTCGGCCTCGACCTGTTTTTTTATTTCTTCAGAATCAGGTAAATCAAGTGAAAATGCCATTTCTTACCTCCTTGATAAACAGTTTGTTTTTCTATATTATAGCTGCTATGGAAAAATTAGCTTTATTTTTAGATCTAGACGGAACCCTCTTAGATGATGAAAAGAATATCTCTGAGGCCAATTATAAAGCAATACATAGAGTCTTATCTATGGGTCATTATGTGATTATATCTACCGGCCGTCCCTTAATTAGCGCCCTAAATCAAGCAGCACGCTTAGGCCTGAGCGGGGAAGGCTGTCTAGTCATAGCATTCAATGGCTGCGTCATTTACGATATATTTAAAAATACGACCCTATTCAGGGCCGAAATTCCCCTAGAAATCGTTAGGATGGTCTTTTCCGAAGCCCGTAAGAGGGGACTCTATATTCAGACCTATGAAAAAGACTCAGTTGTGGTTGAAAAAACATCAAATTTAGAATTGTTGGACTGGTATTGCGGCCGCATTGGGATCGATCGCAAGCTCATTTCTTCTACTGATGAGCTGACACAAAACCCTGAAAAAATGCTGGTTATTCACATGGATGATCCTGAAGCCCTAAAAAGCTTCCAATCTTGGATAGCTAATCTCCCGGACTCTCCCTTAGACTCTTTCTCATCAGGAGACTCTTTGCTTGAAATCGTAAGCAAAGGCACGAACAAAGGGACAGCACTTATTCAAACTGCAAAAATCCTCGGTGTTTCAATGGAAAATACCTATGCAGCCGGAGACTCTCCCAATGATATTGAAATGCTCCAAATTGCCAAACACGGTTTCGCAATGAAGAATGCAGATCCATGCGTGAAAGATGCCGCGAATTTCATTACCGAGAATGACAATAATCATGACGGCATCGCGGAGATCATCAATAAATATATTCTGCCCGTGCAGTAAGAAGCTCTGACAGCATTTCTACTCATACAAGCAGAATATATTTTTTAAAGCTGCAAAAGACCGCTTATCCATCAAATCTTTTTCAAGAGTCCCTCAAAAACCCGTTTTCCATCATCACCGATTCTATATCCCGAAAACGGTACAGAATCGGGACACCGTCTACCACATCGTCACTATAGGTTTTTTCATCAGATTCTACTTCAGCGCGCACCCAAATCGCCTTTAACCCGGCGCATATAGCCCCATGAATGTCGTGCTGAACGCTGTCCCCAATCATGAGACATTCATCGGGCTTCGCCCCTGCCTTTTCAGCGCATCTCAAAAATACCTGGCTATTTGGTTTTTCAGTAATCGTTTCCTCGCTGGAAACCATGAAGTCGATCAGCGGAAGAAAATTCATCCTGGAAAGTTTCACAAATTGATGCTGCGCAGTCATGTTCGTTGCGATCCCAACCTTCATCCCCTTAGAGCGAATGAAATCCAAGGCTTCTAAAGCCCCTGGATAAGGTCTTGAAACAGCGAAGAACGCTCCCCAATATAGGTCATTCATGTCCAACACATAGGGATGAAGCGGCAATCCAGCTAGTTCAATCATTCTTTGATATCGAAGAACCCTGTTATGCGTTGCCGCCACGTCCCCAAGCCTATTGAAGATTTCCTGCATGGCCTCGTGATGACGCCTATCGAATTCTTTCTCAGTCCATCCAAAGGTCCTTTCAGCGTATTCCCTAATTACCCTATAGGCAAAGCTATGCGCCTTATCGTAACTATAGAGCGTATTGTCCAAATCAAAGACCACTGCCTTTATCATCTTTTACTCCTATCATCACCTGATGTCACCACCTAAAGACAAATCCGGCTCGTTTCTGACCCGTACCCGCAACTGCGCGGAGTGCTATCTGCGCAGTCGCGGTTTGAGCCTAAGTTGTTTTTACATCATTACATTGAGGCATTCAAAAGATTCTTAAGCTGATATACCACATCGTCAGAATCTGAGTTGATTGAAGCCGCCTCGTTTATCCCTGAGAGAGCCTTGAGCGCATCAGAGTCCCCATCATTGTAATTAATCGTATAAATGGGTACTTTCAAGGTCTTAACCACACTCTGTATGTCCGAAAGGCTGTATCCAGAATTTGTTTCGCCGTCAGAAAGCACAAAGACTATCGGCTTGGCATCGGGGTGTTCCGCCAGGGCATCCTCTACCATCTTCACCGCCACGCAGACAGCATCATAGGTCGCCGTCCCTCCATTTGCATAGAGACCCTCTACTCCACCTTTGAAGAGGGCCTGCTGCTCCAAGCCAAATTCCCCAATTGGCACTTCGATCACGACATCATTAGCATAGCTCACGAGCCCGATGTAATTCGAAGGGGAGATATACTGAATACTGTTTATGAGACTTTTTTGAAGATTATAAAGCGGAGTCCCGTCCATGGATCCTGATACGTCTGCTACGAATACCCCAATGACTTCCTTTCCTGCATCCTTGACGCTCTTATAGAGCTTTTGAGCCTCTCTCAGTGTCTCCCCATCAGGGTCCTGTCTCTCGTTCTTATAATCATCCAACGTATTGAATCCATACTCAGCCGCCTTGTCCTGCGCTTCCTTCTCCTCGCACATTTGCGAGAAAAGCCTGAGTATCTCCTTTTTCTCATCCGAAGCGGAAGAAATAGCCACAAGCGGATTATCATGGCGATATCCAAAAGGTGTCGCTGTATAGCTCCTGGAAAGGCTCTTCTCATTATTATATAGCTGAGTCTCCAGCACAAACCCATCCAAAGTCCCTTTGTCAGCCGCATCCCTCATCTGCACCGTGTTCATGGCCACGAACGGTATATTTTGCTGGAACCTCTTGAAGCCCTCTTCAGCGGTCGCTGACAGGGGGTCGGTATCGTCATGGCGCTCCAGTGTGCTTATAAGGAAATTCAGTCCCGTGCTAGAAGTGAATGGATTAGTATAGCCCATTATGAAGTCCCCCGCCTCAGTGGCCTCAACAACAGATTTCAAATCCATGCTTCCGTACTTTGATATAAAATCCTTATAGGTATCATTCTTGAATACCAGCACTGCCGTATTCCCGACCATTCTCTCGTCTATCATGTCCGTTTCGACGCCATAGGAATTCAGCATATTGATCCACATAATGCTCGATGGAGTGAAGCCGTCCGGAACATATTTTCCCGTCCTGATATAGTCCATAGCGAGGCCGCTAGTAATGTTCCTAAGCATTATGGAAACGTCCTGTCCATTGACCTCGTACCCCTCCCGATTAAATTTCTCCGCCATTTCAGTGAGCCACCCATCGCTGCCAGAGCCCGCTTTTTCGGGCGATGAAAATATTTCAGCATATAATGATGTAGAAGGGCGTACCACGAGACTTTCATCATCAATCTCCGGAAGCTCGGAACCATCATTCTGTGAGTCTGTATATTCAACTGCGGATTTTGTAGGAGTCCCTTCTAAAGGCGCTATTTCCTTCACCATCTTTTCAAGTTTTGCTTCGGCTGATTCGCGGCTTATCTCTTTGGTCGATTTTCCAATATTTCTGGTAATAAAGAAACCCGCGAATACCACAATACATACAATGACAAGTCCAATTATTGGTGTAGATTTACTCTTCATTTTTATTTAGCTCCTATTCATAATATTTCGTTTCTTCTATCAAATTCTGTATCTCATCTAAAATCTTGTCATTTCCGTCTGAAATGTCATTCATCCCAGATATTTCCGCCGAAAAGGCCTCAAGCTTCATTAGTATCCTTTCATTCAGCCCCACAATCCCAATTACCGCCTTGAAATTATTCTCATACAGCCTGTACTTTTCTTCCTGCACATCATCCGGTATATTGTCCTTTTTATAGTCCCCAGACTCTATGAGCCTCTTGATCTTCTTATATTCCCCTTCGTCAAAAAGCTGCACCCGGTCAATCAAAGAAGCACAGTTTCTCACAATGGCATTTACCGAGCTATCCACGGTTCCGTCGAATTTTTGGCGACTCAAAGTCCCCGGCGGAAACTTAGGATTTAATATGACCGATATTCGTCTCTTCAACTGCTCCACCTGCATAAGCTGCCTGTCCGCGTCTTGAAGCTGTTCCTCGAAAATATGATTTTCTCCCAAGGCCTTAAGAGCGTTCCTCGCATCCGGGATCTGCTTTATCTCAGAAGCGCTTATCCTTTCCGGCTCTTTCATGTCCAGAATATTGACCTTGATAAAACAGTAGGACAGAACTATAAGACCAATGACGCTAAAAGAAGCCCTCACAATACTTTCATCCCAAGGCCTTAAATTCAGAAGTCCCGGTGAATAAAGCAGCACGATTGCGAGAGCAATTAAGGTATCCTTTATGAGAAGTTTAGTATTCTTATTCATTTGTTAATCACAAAACCAGTAAAAACTTTTATGGCAGCTATTCAGAACCCTATCCCTCAGCACACAAAATCTGATTTCTAAATCGATTTATGCAGTCAAAAATCAAATTTTGTGAGATGCGGGGCGGTAAATAGTTACCTTTTGTGTTTGCAAATAGATGTTTAACTACGTATAATATCACATTGCTTGTATCAGTTCAATTTGTAATATAAACGGCAGCTATTCTGAAGCCTTGAGAATTAGTCAACTTTGAAATTCAAGCCTGCGATGATTCTCATCGCTGCAGCAATAGTTACGCACGGGGAACCATTTTCGGTTCCTTAACAGGAGTTCTAAATTATATGAAAAAACCTTTTATAACCAAGGAAAAAATCAACGAGATAATCCAAAAATACCCAACTCCCTTCCATATCTACGATGAAAAGGGCATCAGGGAAAATGCGAAAAAAGTGAAAGAGGCCTTCTCTTGGAATCCGGGCTACAGGGAATACTTTGCCGTCAAAGCAGCCCCGAACCCATTTTTAATGAGCATAATGAAAGAATACGATTGCGGAATGGATTGCTCTTCAATGGCAGAGCTCATGCTCTCACAGGCTGCCGGAATATCAGGCGAATACATCATGTTTTCTTCAAATGATACTCCTGATGAAGAATTCGCAAAGGCAGCCGAATTGAACGCTATCATCAATTTGGATGACATCACCCACATCGACGACCTTTTAAGAATCCTCGGAAAAGTACCCGAAACTATCAGTTGCCGCTATAATCCCGGCGGAGTCTATGAGATTTCAAACGGAATCATGGATAATCCAGGCGATGCCAAGTACGGAATGACGAAGGCGCAGCTATTCAGCGCATATAAGACCTTAAAGAACCTTGGGGCAAAAAATTTTGGCCTCCATGCCTTTTTAGTTAGCAACACCTTGACAAATGAATACTATCCAACCTTGGCCAGGACGCTTTTCGTCCTCGCCGCTGAAATCAAAGATGAGCTTGGGATAGAGCTGTCCTTTATAAATCTCTCAGGCGGAGTCGGCATACCCTATTTCCCGGAGGAAGAGGGCAATGACATAATGATAATCGGGGAAAAGGTAAAAAAAGCCTATGATGAGGTCTTGGTGCCCGCTCATTTGGATAATATAGCCATCTATACTGAAATGGGGCGCTTTATGACTGGCCCCTATGGC
Organism: Lachnospiraceae bacterium; assembly: GCA_017634175.1. GTDB lineage: Bacteria > Bacillota > Clostridia > Lachnospirales > Lachnospiraceae > NK4A144. The sequence continues at coordinate 28,018 of JAGBNY010000012.1, read as the reverse complement.
GCGCTGATTACGACTGCGATTCATGAGAAGCACACTTATAAGGAGTATATCGGAGTAGACGCCTGTGCAGCGAATCTGATGAGGCCGGCTATGTATGGGGCCTACCACCATATCACAGTTTTAGGTAAAGAAGATGCTCCCCTGAGTCATATGTACGATGTAACGGGCAGTCTTTGTGAGAATAATGATAAATTTGCCGTTGATCGGATGCTTCCAACCATTGAGCGCGGGGACATCCTCTTCATCCATGATACCGGCGCCCACGGCCATGCGATGGGCTATAACTATAATGGGAGACTCCGCAGCGCAGAAATCCTCTATAAAACTGATGGGAGTTTTGAACTTATCCGCCGCGCTGAGACCACCTCGGACTATTTCGCCACCCTGGACTGCTTCCCGATTTCAGAAAAATTATTGCAATAGGCAGCGTCACGAGCACCTTGTGAGCAAGTGCGCGGCAAGCCGCTCGATGCACTTAGCCGTCAAATGTCCGCTCGTGCTTTTCCCGCGGCCGCTTGACGGCCTTATCGCACAAAAAGGGGCTTTTGGAAATATCCAAAAGCCCCTTTTATCGGTCTTAGATTCAATCTTATCTCTAATGACCATTTACATCATATCCTAAAAACAAAGCTCGTAACGATCTCTCCTGTCATAAGCGAGTTCCTGATATCAGCAATGCTTCTAAGCCTGATTCTCTCCCCATCTTCATCCGTTATCTCAAATTCAAAAGCAAACGGCATCTTGTCTCCTTTCCCATTGCCAGCATTTGCAAACCTCTTTGCTCTCTTCACGCTTTCCCAGACTTTTTCTCTGTACTCAACTTCCATGAGTCCAAAGAATTCCCTCCCGCGATGCCGCCAAAGAGAATCCAAGGAAGTATAGCCAAAGAACGAAGCAAAGGTCTCACTAGCATATATCATGTTTGACTTCTCATCTGCGCTAAACACTATGGAGGCCCCTGGCAGAAAATCAATCACATCCTGGAACGAAAGGAAAGGTATCTCCCTCTGTTCCATCATATCAGGCTCAAAACGAATGATCCCATCCCGTCCATTCAGCTTTACCTGATACATTGCCCGATTGGCTTTCCTGGCCAGATCATGGTACAGTATTCCCTGGTCTGGGTAGGTGACATACCCAATAGAATAGGAATATTTATAATCATTTCCATTGCATGAGACCTTATGCGGGGATTCATACAATCTTTTTATCTCTGCCTCAGCAGCCTCATTATCCCGATTCTTCAAGACTATCAAAAATTCATCGCCGCCATTCCTGCCAATAAGAGAGTTTCTGCCCAGATAATGCTCTATTTCCCTGGCGGCGCTCTTCAGCACGGCATCCCCTATGTGATGGCCATGAGCGTCATTGAAGTTTTTGAAATAATCTATGTCTATGAATACGATAGTCGCCTTGTCGTCAGGATTATTCTTGAAATACTCCTGCGCGTAAATGTCCAAGGCATTCCTATTGTACAGTTCTGTCAATCCATCATACTGAAAAGACCAATAGGACATGTATTCCTCTATCGCTCTTTCGTTTCCTAGAAAATCAGCCACTTTTCCTACCCCTAAACTATGTCGCTTTGCAAAAGATCATCAAAGGTAATCGGTTTGGAATAAAGATAACCTTGCAAGCTATTGACCGAAAACTGCCTGAGATAATCTCTCATCCCCTTGGTCTCAATGCCCTCGGCGCATACATCTGAGCCATAGACACTGGCCAGCTCCGAGACATGCTTAACCGTCATCTGGTCTTTTACATCAATTTCAATGTCCTTTACAAAGGCTCTATCAATTTTAACCACGTCCACCGGAAGAGCCTTCAAAATGCTGAGGGACGAGAACCCAGTCCCAAAGTCATCGAGGGCGAACTTAATCCCAAGGTCTCGAAGCCGCAGCATCAAGTCCCGAAGATCATCCAGATTCAGAAGCCGACACCTTTCAGTGATTTCCAGACACAGATTCTCAGGTGGAAATCCAGTCTCATTCAAAAGCTTAATCACAATATCCGCAAAATCGGACTTTTCCAGTTGGGCATAGGAAAGGTTTATGTTCATCCTGAAATTGGGATATTTATTTAAAAACAAGACCCCATCGCTCATTGCCTGTCTCAGTATCCATTTTCCAAGCTCAGGAAAAAGCATATCCTGCTCCAATATCGGTATGAAGCTATCCGGGGGCACCATTCCATAAGTCTCATTTCTCCACCTTATAAGTGCCTCCATCCCTACCAGCTTTTCAGTCTGGGCATTGACAATGGGCTGATAGCATAGGAAAAAGCCCCTGCACCCATCCAAAACGCTGTCCCGAATGACATTGATCCTCTCCAAAGCCCTGCGATTATCATCATTCAGTTCGTTATGGAATTCTACGAAATCCCCTTGGTGACGATTTTTGGACTCATGATATGCGTAACTCAAGCAGGAGTAGATTGTCTTGTCGCTGACCTCAAAATTATCCACAACCAGGGAGCCGGCATTCAGAATAAGATTCTGCCGCTTCCCGTCTATGTAGAAGTCGCCTCTCAGCTTTGTCTGCATGGCCTTATAAGTCATTTCAAGCTGCGCCTCGGTCATGACCTTGGAAATGACAGCGAATTTAGTCCCATCCATTCTGTAGACTGATCCAGCATTGCCTACACTGTACCTTAACAGGGTCGCAAACATCTGCAAGACTCTGTTTCCGTAATCGTACCCATTCGTCTCATTCACCTCGGCAAATTTGCTTATTCCGCAAAGGAGCACTATGGACTTGCTCTTTTTATCCATTATTGTCTTCAAGTCCTCAAAGAAGCCATATTGATTTCTGAGTCCTGTCACCATATCAATATGGCTTTGCAGGCCATGGTTTTTAATCGAGCCCGCAAAATATTCCGGATTCCCCTCTGTGTCCTTTAACACCACTCCCCTGGAAGTGCAGGCAACATATTCTCCCGTCCTATCCATCACCCGGTACTGAACATCATATTTGGTGTCTTTGCCAGAGAAAAGCGCGTCCAGGCTTTGCCTGTAGGCTTCTCGGTCATCTTTATGAATCCTATGCTCCCATATGTATCCTGCTTCATACATATATTCACCCGGCATATCAAAAAATTCCACTGCCTCTTTTGACCACCTGGAATAATTATATTTCATATCGCAGAGATAGACATAGAGTCCCTCGGAAGTAACAGCAAACGCTTCAAATAATTGATCTAATTTTTTCTTGCGTCCTTCATCAATCACTTTCTGCTCCATATACGGCACTCCTGTCAAATTAAATTACTAAATTTTCCGATCTACTTTTTTCTCTTTAATTCCTTCTTCCGCCCACCAAGTATCAGCACTATGTCCTTTATGCTGTACAGTGCCAGAAAAACACTTGTCAATAACTATTTTGTCCCCAAGCTCAATTTCCTTTAATACCAAGTCCCTGAGTCCCGCTGCCGGAGACTTCCCTGTATAGGCCGCCTTCACGACTTCTGTCCTTATCCTCTGTGCCAGCACCCCGGATTTGTCCCCAAATGACAATATATCCAAAAAACTAAGCTTAATGAATTCAAGCTCTCCTGTCGCCGGGTTCTCCACCGGCTCATTCACTATCTCCTCGCTCAAATTTGGGGCATAGTCAGCAATATAGAATTCCTTCCACTGCTCATAGCTTCCCTTTTTCTTCTTGTCCGATTTTGGGGTCTTATAGCTATTATATACTGTGTCTTCTTTATTCGTATATACTGTTGTCAATTCATGAAATGCTTCATTATTCAAGAATCTCAAATCCTGTTTTTTGGCCATAGTTTCTCCTAAATATTACTAACTTTTTAATTCTACTACATTTGTCAAGAAAAATCACCGAAAATTTAAAAATAATTTTTACAAAATGTCTGTATTTATGATATAATTATGCTTATTTATTTTTCTCTATTTGATTAAGGAGCTTAGAATGGAAACAACGAACAGATTGGTAACAAGGAGCGATTTCGATGGCCTTGCTTGCGCTATGATGCTAAAAGAATTGCATCTGATCAATGACATTAAATTTGTGCATCCTAAAGACGTTCAAGATGGAAAAATCGAGTTATTCAAGACCGATATCACTACGAACCTGCCCTATGATCCCAGAGTCAGCATAGCCTTCGATCACCATGAATCAGAGATTGACAGGCTTAAAGCCACTGAGACCAATGGCAAGCTCATCATAGACCCAAATGCGAAGAGCGCGGCCAGGGTCGTTTATGATTATTATGGCGGCAAAGCGAAATTCCCCAATATTTCCGATGACCTCATGGAAGCTGTTGATAAAGGCGACAGCGCGGGCTTTACAGTTGATGAGATTTTGAATCCTTCTGGATGGGTCCTGCTTCATTACCTAATGGATGCAAGGACAGGGCTTGGGCGTTTCCATGATTTTAGAATCTCCAATTATGACCTCATGATGGAACTCATAGATTATTGCCTGAATCATAACATTGATGAGATCCTGGAGCTTCCAGATGTCAAAGAGAGGGTTGACCTCTATTTTGAACAGCAGGAGCTTTTCAAGGCTCAAATTGAAAGACTCGCTAAAATCTATGACAAGGTCGTTGTATTGGATTTAAGGAACGAGGACACAATCTATGCCGGGAACAGGTTCATGGTCTATGCAATGTACCCGGATACACAAATCTCTATTCACGTGGCTTGGGGCCTTAAGAAGCAGAACACCGCTGTAATGATCGGGAAATCCATCGTGAACAAGGCTTCAAATGTCGATATCGGTGAACTTTGCCTGAAGTACGGCGGCGGCGGTCATCACAATGCCGGCACCTGCCAGCTTGAGAATGATACCGTTGACGAGCAATTAATCGACATCATCAAGGCATTGAATGCTTAAAATTTCGAGCAGGGGTTTTCAATCAATCAGCCCCTGCTCGTTTTTTCAGCTTTTCATCTTTTTTATCTCTTCCTTCATTATCCTGCCCCGAAGGCCAGCATCTATGAAGTCGCAATACTTGCAAAATGGATAGTTCTGTCTCCCATTCCTGATCGCTTCCCTTATATTCCTGAATTTTTCATTATTCCAAACTTCCGGGATCGTCTCCTTATTCAAGTCCCCAAGGGACGTCTTCTCAAAATTGTCGCAGCAGCAAAGGCCGACATTGCCGTTTGGCTCTATCCAGAAATCCGTATAAGGCATTAGACAGGTCTTTTTAATGACCCTGAATTTCTCCCCTGCCCTATTAGGCGCGCTCCCCGCCCTGTTCGTGAGATATTCATTGATATACCGGATTTGGATCAGTATCTCAACATCCTTATATTTCTCAGGGTTGTTCTTTGCATGCAGATATATCTCCTGGATGTTCTTGTGGAGCTTCATCTCATCGCTGTAATTATTAATAATAAGCTGATTCACATAGGGAACTATTTGGTCGACCTTATCAATATCGAGCAAAAGTCCGTTTGTTGACATAAATATATAGCAATCTTTAAGCTTCTCACGGGCATATTTATGAAAATCCACTATCCTGGTATCCATCCAGGGCTCATTATTCCCATACAGGGTCAGCTTGTTCGGATAGCCCCAATCCGCGAGCTCATCTATGATCTTGTGAAAGAGCCCTTCCTCCATCCTCGCAAAGGGTCTCTTCTCAGCGTACCTATTCGCTGTACAGAAAGCACAGGTCGAATTGCAGCGATTTATGGTCTCAATATTCACCACATCGGGGTAAGGCGCCCGATCCTGCTCCAAAAAAAGATCTATGAATTCTCTTTGTTCTTTGTCCCTTTTAAGGAACTGCATCGTGAGATATGCCCAAGCCGCGAAGCGAGGAAAGTACTTCCTCATGTCCCATCCAAATCTCCCAGCGTAATTAACTATCTTAATGCTCAAAACCTTTGCTCCTCAATCATTCAATATGAGTTCCATCATGCATGGCTCGAAAGTATTTATCCCCCTAGCCTCGTGTGCCTTCCATCTTTCCCCGAAAGAATCATCTATCAAGATGGCGTCCTTTTCAGTGATATAGTCCGATTTTTCTGCCCCGCTGTCTCTTTTCAGATGAAGGACCTCATCAAATAGCCCGCTGATTCCGAAGTCCTGAAGTTCACGTAAAAGATCCCCATCATGCTTACTGATAAGTACCACCGGAATCCCTCTATTCCTGCATCTGATCACAAGAGAGATTGCCTCATCATTAACCAGAGTCCCATTATCCGTATTTATCGTCACAGTATCATCATAATCCATATAGACCCTGCCGCAGTGCATATTGGTCTCAACAGCCCATCCGCTCTCGTGACAAAAAAGCCTGGCTGGATAATCATTTATTAGGACTTTTTCCACGTTTCTTGAAGAAAGCGTGTCATAGTGCAGCCTAGGCATATTCAGCCCCAAGAATCTCCAAAGCTTCATATAGCCATCTCGCTGCGATTCCAGTGTCCCGATAGATCGAGTCCCATCATCATCTATATCCATTGTCCAAATGCCCTTGAATCTGCCCTTTTCATCCTGTTCTTCGGCCAAATCCCTACGATAGAACAATGAATCTGCATCACCAACCCTGCTGCAAAGAGACATCCCATTATTTTCGATTATCTGAAGTCCTAACGAAAAGACCAGGTCCCCAGCAAAATTTGTAAAGCAATACAGCCGCTCCCTTTTTGTGCATCCTGAACAATCCACGCTTTCAACATGCCGCAAAGGTTCGTAATAAGTAGAATATTCAAGAGAGTGGTATATCTCATCCCCCGCCAAAGAGAATCCGGGCACTATCGGTATCTCAAGCCTTTTCCTCATACTCCGTCTCCCCAAATCCTTTCGGAAGAGTGATATGCACCCTTTCCGCCCTGTTCTTTGCTACGGACAGTACTTCAAAAGTAATGCCATCCTCCGTAGTGACTGTCTCGCCCTCCTGCGGCAGATGATCCAGCTTATCTATCAAATATCCTCCAAGGGAATCGTAGTCCTCAGAATGGAGCTTCGTCCCAAGCTCGTCATTCAAGTCGTCGAGCTTGACACTGCCCTCCGCCTCCAAATCGCAATCTCCGAGCCTCTTTATGATATCGACCTCGTCATCGTCATATTCATCCCTGATTTCCCCTACTATCTCTTCCAAGAGGTCCTCCATTGTGACTATGCCCACTGAAGCCCCATACTCATTCAGCACTATAGCCATTGTAACGGACTCTCTCTTAATGTCCATCAGGAGGTCCGATGTCTTCCTATTCTCATAAGTATAATACGCTTCCCGCATGCCATCCCTGACCCGAAAGCTTTTTGGGTCTGCCAGGAAGAAATCCTTCATGTTGAGGATCCCAACCACATTGTCTGTGTCCTTTGCATAGACTGGATATCTAGTATATTTATCCCTCGTAAAGATTTCCTTGACTTCGTCATAAGTAGCAGAAATGCTTATAAGGCTTACATCGATCCTGGGAGTCATAATGTCCTTCGCCCTGCTGTCCCCGAAATCGAACACATTATTTATCATCTTGCGTTCGCTGCTCTCTATGACCCCATCCTCATGGCTCACATCCACGATGGTTCTTAGCTCGCTCTCTGTCATGGAATTATCGACGTGGTCAAGATCTATCCTGAGAATAATGAGCAGTCCCTTTGAAATCCCATTCACCATGATTACTACTGGTGTGAGTACCTTCATCAGCACCCATATTACATAGACCACCGATAGGGAAATCTTCTCAGCATATACAGCGGCTATTTTTTTGGGCACTATCTCTCCGAATTCCAGGACAACCAAGGTAAGGATAAGCGTCACTGCACCTACGCTGAATCCCTGTCTCACAGCTATCAAGGTTGCAAGGGAAGAGGCACCTATGTTTACTATATTATTTCCTATCAGCACAGCGGAGAGCATATTCCCCCACTGTTCATGCACCTTCAGCAAAAGCTTCGCTCTTTTATCCCCCTCCTCGGCAAGGGTCCTGACCTTCATTTTATTTACCGTAGTAAGAGCTGTCTCGCTGCACGAGAAAAAGGACGATAATAGCAACAACAGAAAAAGAGCAATATAGCTCGCCACTTCACTCATATTCATCTAAGAAAGAATGGGATATCCCATCTTTTTTCCATTTTATCACTGTATCCACGTGAACGTTTTCAACGCTCTTGAAAATATTCGCTTCAACAAATTCATTCTTTTTTCTCAGAGCCCTGATCAAATTCTTGATTTCCGCCCGCTTCGAATACAAAGGACCTTGCGGCTCTGCAAAGCAATCGTTCGATTCTGCCTCCAAGGCCAATTTTTCAGTTAGCTTACAGGCACAGGCTATGAAAGTCAAATCATTATAATCTCTCCATCGGATTATATCCTCTTCCCTGACAAGATAAAGAGGCCTTATTAGCTCCATACCCGGAAAATTTGTGCTATGCAGCTTTGGCATCATTGTCTGAATCTGACCTGCATAGAGCATTCCCATGAGAATCGTCTCAATCACATCATCAAAATGATGTCCTAGAGCAATCTTATTGCAGCCAAGAGCCTTGCCATGGGCATAGAGCGCGCCTCTCCTCATTCTCGCACATGGGTAGCAGGGCGATTTTTCGTTCTTTTCCACTATCTCGAAAATGGATGACTCAAAGAATTCGAGCGGGATCCCTAGAATATCGGCATTCACTCTAATTCTTTCAAAATTTTCCCTGCTGTATCCTGGATCCATCGAAAGAAAAGCCAATTCAAAATTTTTCTTCCCATGCAAATAAAGCTCTTTAAAGAGCATCGCCATCAGCATGGAGTCTTTTCCACCGGACACGCATACGGCTATTTTATCCCCATCCTGAATCAAATCATAGTCCTTTATAGCCTTTATGAATTTTGTCCAAAGCTCAGAACGATATGTCTTGATTATGCTGCGCTGGGCTTTTTCCCGTCTCTCAAACTGCATACTCTACTTTCTCCAGGAACAATTCAGGCTTCCACATTCTGCGCAGTCGTAATCCAAACGCATTTCATTCACATCCTTGCTCAACGAATAAATTATTGAGATCGTCTTCACCGGACTATACATGAAACTCCTTGTAATCTGGACTCCAAGGGTATTCCAAGCATTCAAGGCTTCATGCGTTTCATTATTCAAGCGCGAGATCGTGTCTTCATCCGGCTCTATCCTGCCGCGGACTCCATATCCCCTCTCCCTCAGAAAAAGGCAAATCTCTTTCTGCAGAATTTCCACATACTCGAACAGGGCACAGTCTGTGATACTGTCACATAACAAACCCTTTACATACTCACCCTTGGCAAAATAAAAGTCCGATTCTTCTGACACTAAGCCTCCAAGTGTAAGCATGCAGTATAGGACTTGATTTCCTTTAGATGAAACTTCCCCTTTAGAATAAAGTACTCGATTTCCAATGACTGTCGCAGCCATGGGATTCATTTTTGGGACAAGCTTTTCTAATACTTTGTCGAAGTCCTCGGATATTTCTGTATAGGAAGGACTTCCAGGGAAAACCTTCATAGCCTTAAATACTTTTTCCCTTTCAATCTCGATTTTATCAAAATTTTTCCAAACGGAAATATTCCCTATGACCTCTCTATCCATCTAATCAACCAATCCTTTTGCTTCCCATGAAGAACAATACTACTGTACCGGGCCCAGTATGCGACCCTATCACGGTACCTATATTGGTTATTTGTACCTTGGCTTTCAGCTTTGGAAATTTTTCTTCGACCAAATCTCTGACATAGATCGCATCTTCAAGCGCGTCCGAATGAGCTACAAGGCATTTACCATCATACTCAGCTTGATTGTCAGCCAGAGCAAGCATCTTATTTACTAACTCATTAAATGCCTTTTTCTTATGCCTGATTTTTCCCCTTGGGACAAGCTTTCCCTCAAAATTCACATCAATTATTGGGCAGATCCCGAGGAGGGACCCAACTGCAAAGCTTGCGGCAGATATCCTGCCTCCCCTAAGCAAGCTGGTCAAATCCGAGGTGGCGACCCAGTGATGGACCTTTAATTTATTCTCTTCCGCCCAATCCCGGCATTCATCTATAGAGCAACCCCTTTCCCTCATTTCAGCGAGATATTCCATCAAGAGGCCGTACCCCCCAGAGGCGCATAGAGAGTCCACTACATATATCTTTCTCTCAGGGAAAAGAGCTTTTAGCTCCGCTGCCGCAGCGGCCGCCGACTCAAAAGAGCCTGAAATCCCGCTGGATAGAGTCACGTGCAGCACGTCCTTTCCCGCTTCAAGCAACGGCTCCATTAAGTCTTTATATTGATCTATATTAACATGAGATGTGCTGGGCTTAGCTCCCTGACGCATCATCTCATAGAATCTTTCAAACGGAATCGATTTACCCAAATCATCTGGATATTCATTCCCATTAATATGCAAATGAAAAACGGCGAATTGTATGTCATGATCTATGAAAAATTGCTCTGGCAAATCTGCCGTTGAACAGCAAGTAAGTGCAAAATCAGCCATAAAATCACTCCAATTATATAGGAAACACACGTATTTTGTGCATTCCCTATAAAACTAACGGCGACTGACATATGGACTGACAGCCGCCGTAGATTTCGAACTTAGCATATATCTTTGGTACAAAAACACAGGCATTATGCCTCTTCGTTTTTACAAAACAGAATTTTATTTTGCGAACTCTGTCACCCTGCTTTCTCGAATCATATTTACTTTTATCTGGCCTGGATATTCCATCTCTTCTTCAATCTTCTTCGCAATATCTCTGGCCATCAATACCATGTCCGCATCGCTTATCTGGTCAGGAACCACCATCACGCGAACCTCTCTGCCAGCTTGAATGGCAAAGGACTTATCGACTCCTTCAAAGGATTGTGTAATATCTTCTAATTGTTTTAATCTATTTGTATAAGTATCAAGTGTTTCACGCCTTGCGCCGGGCCTTGCGGCAGATATTGTGTCCGCCGCCTGGACTATACAGGCTATCAGCGATGTAGGCTCCACATCGCCATGGTGAGATTCAACAGCATTTATAACTATAGGAGATTCCTTATATTTCTTACAAATATCCGCCCCCAACTGAATGTGAGAGCCTTCCATCTCATGATCCACAGCCTTGCCTATGTCATGCAGAAGCCCCGCCCTCTTGGCAAGCCTCACGTCAAGACCTATCTCAGAAGCGAGCAGTCCCGAAAGCTCCGCCACTTCTATAGAATGTTTCAACGCATTCTGACCGTAACTGGTACGGAATTTCATGCGTCCAAGCAGTTTTATGAGCTCCGGATGGATATTCGGCACCCCGGCTTCCAAAGCCGCCGCTTCCCCCTCTTCCTTTATCTCGCTCTCAACCTCTTTCTTTGCCTTTTCGACCATTTCTTCAATCCGGGCAGGATGAATACGCCCATCAATTATGAGCTTTTCCAGCGCTATCCTGGCTATCTCCCTCCTCACCGGGTCGAAACCTGATAAAATAACAGCTTCCGGCGTATCATCAATAATCAGATCCACGCCAGTCATTGTTTCAAGAGTCCTGATATTCCGCCCCTCACGACCGATTATCCTGCCTTTCATGTCATCGCTCGGCAACTGGACTACTGAAATCGTAGTTTCCGCAACATGGTCGGCTGCGCAGCGCTGTATGGCATTGACAATCAATTCTTTGGCCTTCTTGTCTGACTCTTCCTTTGCACGAGCCTCATACTCCTTGATTTTTACTGCTGTCTCGTGCTTAACTTCGTCCTCAACAATTTTTAAAAGATATTCCTTTGCCTGCTCTGTTGTAAGTCCTGAGATTCGTTCGAGTTCCTGTATTCTTTCGTCATTAAGCTTTGCTATCTTATCTCTTTGCCGGTTTAATTCCTCTTCCCGCGCATTGCAGTTAGCTTCACGCTTTTCCAGCGCATCTGTCTTGCGGTCCACAGCCTCTTCTTTCTGCTGTGTCCGTCTCTCCATCCGCTGCAGCTCTGAGCGCCTTTCTTTAGTCTCTTTCTCAATCTCGTTTTTCTGACGGATTGATTCTTCTTTGACCTCCAAAAGCTTTTCTCGCTTCAATTCTTCAGCGGCCTTCTCTGCTTTCTCGGTAATTTCCTTAGCTTTTTCATCCGCATCCCCGATTATCCGTTTTATTTTCTGATCGTGGATATTGGTAGCTATATTCGCTGTTACCGGAATCGCAATTGCCAACGCCACAATGACGGAGACAATAGCAATGACCATTTCTACAGGAGCACCTCCTTAATACATCAGTTGACTTCACGCCCTCCATATAGGCGCATAGTGTCTCTATCATACCTTATTAAGGAAGTCCTGTCAAGATTTTACGCTTCAGCCGCTTCTTCTTCAGGCGAAGCTGCGTTCTCTACTGTTTCGTCTTCTTCAGCCGACTCTCCCTTTAAAAGCCCATAGTAAACCCTTACCTTGTGCTCCACCTCGTTGCAGATATCAGGATTAGCTTCAAGGAAGCCCTTGGCATTCTCCCTCCCCTGCCCTATCTTTTCTCCATTATACGAGTACCATGCTCCAGCTTTATTTATGACATTGCAATTCGCCGCAAGATCCAGTATATCCCCGAAGGTGGATATCCCCTTGCCGAACATTATATCAAATTCCGCTTCCCTGAAAGGCGGAGCCACCTTGTTTTTCACGACCTTCACCCTGGTATGGTTCCCTATCACCTCTCCGCCCTGAGTGATCTTGTCCGTCTTTCTGACATCAAGACGAACCGATGAATAGAACTTAAGCGCCCGGCCCCCGGTAGTGGTCTCAGGATTCCCGAACATGACTCCGACCTTTTCCCTGAGCTGATTTATGAACACGACGACGCAATTAGACTTGCTGATTACAGCAGTCAGCTTGCGGAGAGCCTGCGACATGAGCCTCGCCTGAAGTCCTACATGGGCGTCTCCCATGTCCCCGTCAATTTCCTGTTTCGGGACCAGGGCGGCCACAGAGTCCACGACTATTATATCTATGGCTCCCGAACGCACCATGGTCTCCGTGATTTCCAGTGCCTGTTCCCCGGAATCCGGCTGGGATATATATAAATTGTCTACGTCCACCCCGATATTCTTTGCATAGACTGGATCCAGCGCATGCTCTGCATCTATGAACCCCGCTATACCGCCCTGCTTCTGGGCTTCCGCGATCATATGCAGGGTCACGGTGGTCTTACCCGAAGACTCAGGGCCATAGATTTCCACAACCCTTCCCCTTGGCACTCCTCCAATCCCCAAAGCTATATCAAGGCTCAAAGAGCCCGTAGGTATAGTCTCAATATTCATGGCCTCAGCCCTGTCGCCCAGCTTCATGACCGCTCCCTTGCCAAATTGCTTCTCTATCTGAGTGAGCGCAGCATCCAATGCTTTCTGCTTATCATCCTTCTCCATAATATTTATCCTTCCCTAACATTAAAATATAAACGCAACTATCGTTACCGCGCTGGAATCAAGTGCGATTTTCTGCTTTCAAGCAAGCTTGAGCAGTGAATCTAGCCTGATTCCAGCAGGTTCTGAGTAGTTAATTATAAACAAATAAAGCCAAAATCGTTCGTACATTTGTTCGATTATTCTATCTCATAAAAATATCAATGTCAACCTCCTTTTAAAATATACTTTATAAAATGGAAATACAAGCCAGGGAACCCCGCTTAAAAGAATCGATAGCTTTAATATATCATATGCAGCAATAAATTACAAGCATTGGACAAAGATAATCAATCCTGTTATATTGGACTAATGCTGAAATCTTTTTTTGTTGCGTTTTCAATGTATTCTCAGATCCCAGTCCCAAGATTTACCTGGAACAGGGACAATATGAAGTATGCGATCAGTTTTTTCCCGCTTGTGGGAGTCGTCATCGGTGCTTTAAATTTCCTTCTCTATTATCTTTTTGCCGTGAGAGGGGAATACATATCCGCCTCATTTTTCAAGGGAGCCGACCTCTCCCTAACCACGACCTGCCTGGGGACAGCCATCCCCTTGATAATTACTGGCGGGATCCACTTGGACGGTTATATGGACACTACCGACGCCCTGAGTTCCTACGGCACAAAAGAAAAAAAGCTGGAAATATTAAAGGACTCACACGTTGGCGCTTTTGCAGTGATCGGGACGATACTCTATTATCTGATCTATGTAGGGACCTATTCCCTGGTCATCCGCAGCAAGGAAGCAATGGCGGTCGTGAGCCTGGGCTTCTGGTTCTCAAGAGTCCTTTCCGCTCATGGCGCGGTCGCTTTTAAATATGCAAAGACCAGCGGTATGCTCTACAACTTCACCAGCAACATGGACAAGCTCCCAGTGCAAATACTTATCTACGTACAGCTTGCCCTCTCTGCCGTGCTGATGATCCTGGCCTCTCCGGCCGCCGGAACTGCCGCCATACTATTGAACGCCGCCCATCTTTTGCTGTACCAACAACGAATCTATAGGGAATTCGGAGGGATTTCCGGGGATACCGCAGGCTATTTCCTTACAATCTCAGAGCTTTTGAATATCATAGGCGCCTGCATCTTTTGCCTCGTATGACGATGAAGAATTCTTTTCATTTTTTTGAAAACAGAGACTGTGAATATTTTCCCTGCCATGACCTGAAGGGCGGATTCAATTGTCTTTTTTGCTATTGCCCAATGTACTTTCTAAAGGACTGCCCCGGCAATTACTATTATACGGAAAAAGAAGATGCGAGAATCAAGGTATGCACGAATTGCACCTTTCCGCATAAGCCCGAGAATTACGGTGAAATAATAAAGCTTCTTAGAAATGCCGTCAGAGAGGGTTTTGACACGTAACACAATCTCTGCTATATTAAAACGATATGACTTTGGATCCAATTGGGGTCCTAAAAATTTTTTGGGAGAAAACACATGCGTAAATTTAATGTTTTGCTGCTCTGCGTGCTTTCCGGAGCCATGATTTTCACGGCCTGCGGAAAGAAGAAGGAGGCTGCCAGCGAAGAACCAGCAGCCGCAGAGGAAGAGGCCATCGTAATCGGTGGAGAAGATGAGGCAGAGGAAGCCCCGGCTGAGGAAGAGACTGAAGTTGCTGTAGAAGAGGAAGAGCCAGTTGAAGAAGAGGAGACTGACACCCCGCCAGAGGGCATGTATGCCAGCGAGCTCACAGGCGAATGGATCGACGAGTCCCTGAAAGACCAAAGGCCGATCGCCGTAATGGTCGATGATGAAAAGACCGCCCTGCCTCATTTTGGGATAAGCACCTCCGACATCCTCTATGAGATGGTCAATAGCACGGCGAATGGGGGAGTCACCCGATTCATGGTCATGGTGAAGGACTGGGGGGCGATAAAGCAGTTGGGCTCGATCAGAAGCACCCGTCCTACCAATCTTCAGATCTTCCCGGAATGGAATGCAGTGCTCTGCCACGATGGCGGTCCGTTCTGGAACGACAATTTTTACAAAAATAAATTCGTCGAGAGATTCAGCGGCACGTTTTCCAGGGTAGACAATGGCAAGCCCAGGGAATTCACCGAATACATCTTGTCCGGTGACTTAGAGAAGAACTTCAAGAATACCGGCTTCTCAAAGACCTATAATGATTACTATCAGGGCGGCCCCCATTATCTATTCGCCTCAAGGTCCAATCCTAACGACCTTTCACAGTACTCAGATGCGGTTACGTGCGAGAAGCTGACCCTTCCTTTCAACCACAATAAGCCTTGGTTGGAGTATGATTCCGAGAGCGGGACTTACAAGTATTTCCAATATGGGCAAAAGGAAGTGGATGCCGGAAATGGCAATAAACAGGTCGCTTTCAAGAACCTCCTGCTTCAGAACGCCAGGCTTGAGCAGCTAGATGATCACGGCTATATGATGTACTATCCTTCGGAGTCCAATAGGGACGGCTGGTTCATAACGAACGGAAAAGCCATCAAGGTCAAGTGGACAAAGAAGAACGACCTGGATGCCACCCGCTATTATGATTCAGACGGCAATCAAATAAAAATCAACGTCGGCAAGACCTATGTCGCCTTGATCCGCCCCGAAGAATGGGGCAATATCAAAATGGAGTAAGATTTGCCTCTTATTGATACTTTGAAAAAAATCTTTACCGGCCGCCATCGGCACTTGCCAGGGATGGACGGTCGGTTTTTTTGCATAGAGACTTGCGATGGCTGCGGAGAGTGCTACAGGCGCTGTCCAACCGGGCATATAAAGATGGAGAATGGAAAACCTGTCTGGAAAGGAATCTGCCTCATGTGCGCTTCCTGCGCCAATGTATGTCCAATTGATGCCATTCGTTTTGGCAGCGCAAAGGACGAGGAACAAGCAAGAGCTGGCAAAGAGAGAATCGATGAGCACATTGTATAAGACAGCTCCCCCAGACGCTATCTGGGAAGGAGAATTAATCGAAAAAAAGTCCCGTTTTTTGGCTATTATCAAGCACATCTCTTCCGAAGATGAAGCCAAAGAGCTTCTGGAAGCCGAGCGCAAGAAACATTATGCCGCAAGGCATCATGTAAGCGCCTATATAATTGCGGGACAGGACGGGAAGCCCGATATCTCGCATGCCTCAGATGATGGGGAGCCCTCCGGCACCGGCGGCCGCCCTATCCTGGAAATCCTTAATGGAGAGGGGCTAAAAGATATCGCCGCCGTAGTTACAAGATACTTTGGCGGGACTCTTTTAGGCACAGGCGGACTGGCAAGAGCCTATGGCGGAGCCGTCAGGGCCGCCCTTGACAATGCGGATTATGCGGAGGTGAAACCCGTTGTTTCATGCCAGCTTATCTTTGACTATGCCCAGGAGGGGAAAATAAGACGGATACTGGATAACGAGTCGCTTTTCCCAGAATCTTCAGAGTACGCAGAAAGGGTCATGTTCAATGTCTTAGTGCCTGCCGAAAGAGTCGAATATCTCGAAAAGACGATTACAGATTCTTTCTCAGGACAGATAGAATTTGAAACTCATGGGCAAAAGAATATAATTGTAAAATCAAAGGCTTAGGGATGATTCCCTAAGCCTTTGATTTTATTTGTAAATCACATCCTCTCTCGCGGGACCGTTCCCAATCATCTTGATCGGGAATCCAATCTCTCGTTCGATGAATTCGATATATTTCTTTGCATTTTCGGGGAGCTTGTCATATTCTTTTATCCCCCTTATGTCGCATTTCCAGCCTGGCAGGATCTCAAAATGAGGCTTGGCCCTCTCCAGCTTCCTTGTGACCGGGA
This sequence comes from Lachnospiraceae bacterium, assembly GCA_017634175.1. Taxonomy (GTDB): domain Bacteria; phylum Bacillota; class Clostridia; order Lachnospirales; family Lachnospiraceae; genus NK4A144. Next base: position 10,921 of record JAGBNY010000012.1, on the reverse strand, counting down.
AATCCCTCGTCAATTCCCCATCTATCTCATAGGCGGTACAGACCGGTATCTGATCCAGGTATCCCAACACATCAAGTACCGTAAATGCCACTTCTGTGGCTCCCTGTAGCATGCAGCCATAGCGAGAGGCCACGCAGTCGTACCACCCCACCCTCCTAGGCCTGCCGGTAGTAGCCCCATACTCTCCGCCATCGCCGCCTCTTTTCCTCAGTTCCTCCGCCTCTTGTAGATCCAGAATCTCGCTGACAAAGGCTCCGGCCCCTACGGCCGATGAATAGGCTTTAGAGACAGCGATTATTTCCTTGATCTCATAAGGAGGCACACCAGCTCCCACGGTCCCGAAGCCCGCCAGGGTAGATGAAGAAGTCACCATTGGATAAATCCCATGATCCGTATCCTTCATCGTGCCCAACTGACCTTCCAGAAGCACGGTCTTATTCTCTTTAAGAGAATTCCAGAGGAATGTTGCTGTGTCCGCTAAATAGGGCTCTATCATTTCCCTGTACTCCATACAGGTCTTGAAGACCTCATCGGCCTTAAGCTCATCCTTATGATAGAGCCCGGTCAATATGGGATTCTTCAAAGAACATATATTCTCAATCTTGCTCTTCAAATACGGCTCATCGAAAAGCTCAGAAACCTGAATCCCATTCTTGGCGTATTTATCTGAGTAAAAAGGAGCGATCCCTGACTTAGTGGATCCAAATGATTTCCCACCAAGCCTCTCTTCTTCCAGCACGTCAAATAAGATATGGTAGGGCATAACAATCTGGGCTCTATCTGAAACCAGAATATGGGGCTTTGGAACTCCCTTTTCGATTATTTGGTTCACTTCATTTACAAGAACCGGTATATTCAAAGCCACTCCGGTCCCGATTATATTAGTTACAGAATCATAAAAGACGCCTGAAGGGCAGGTATGAAGAGCGAATTTCCCATACTTATTCTTTATAGTATGCCCCGCATTCGCTCCGCCTTGAAATCTGACGACTATATCTGCGCCCTGGGCAAGCGTATCTGTTATCTTTCCCTTGCCCTCGTCTCCCCAATTCACGCCTACAATCGCCTTAACCATAGCCTTAAAACCTCCTTAAACATTTATCCTAACATCTATGCCAAGCAAATCTTTATTTTTCTCTAATACAGGACGCACCTCTTCCCTCAAATACCTCTCTGTCTGGTACTCCGCCGCCCCGGTATATTTCTCAGGCTTCAGCTTTTCCCTCAAATCCCCAATAGAAAGACCGAAAGATGGCTCTGCGGCTATCAGCTCCAAGAGGTCGTTGTCAGTCCCATCTTCTTTGACATGCCTTGCGGCCTCCATCGAAAGCACACGAATCTTTTCGTGCACCTCCTGCCTATCCTGCCCTCTTTTCACGCACTCCATCATTATATTTTCAGTAGCCATGAAGGGCAGCTCGCTCATCAGGTGCTTCTCAATGACCTTAGGATAGACCACCAAGCCATCGGTAACATTAATGCATAAGTCCAAAACACCGTCTGCAGCAAGAAAGCCCTCAGCGATTGAAAGCCTCCTATTCGCAGAATCATCGAGGGTTCGCTCGAACCATTGACTGGACGCAGTAATAGCGGGATTCATCGAATTGGAGAGCAGGAACCTGGAAATCGAAGCAATCCGTTCGCTCCGCATTGGATTCCTCTTATAAGCCATTGCAGAAGACCCAATCTGGCCCTTCTCAAAGGGCTCTTCGATTTCCTTCAAGTGCTGCAAAAGCCTTATGTCATTGGACATCTTGTGAGCGCTCATTGCTATTCCTGACAGGATATTCATTACCCTGCTGTCCGTTTTTCGGGAATATGTCTGTCCAGACACGGGGACGCATTTGTCAAATCCCATCTTCTCAGCAATAATAGGGTCTATCCTATCGACCTTCTCCTGATCTCCATCAAAAAGTTCGAGGAAACTCGCCTGAGTCCCGGTTGTTCCCTTGCATCCCAAAAGAGCAAGAGTCCCATTCACATACTCCAGATCCTGTAAATCAGACATAAAATCCTGAATCCAAAGGGCCGCCCTCTTGCCTACGGTAGTAGGCTGCGCCGGCTGAAAGTGAGTGAAAGCCAAGGTCGGGAGTCCCTTATGCTTATCGGCAAAATCCGCTAAGGTCGAAATCACATTCAATAGCTTCTTTCTGATAAGCTCCAGGGCCTGCCTCATAATTATGATATCCGTATTATCACCCACATAACATGAAGTGGCTCCCAGGTGGATGATCCCCGCCGCGCTCTTCGCCTGCTGTCCAAAGGCATATACATGGCTCATCACGTCATGGCGGACTTCCCTTTCCCTTTGCCTGGCCACCTCATAATTGATATCATCCTGATATTCCTTCATCTCCTGGATCTGTCCATCGGTTATGTTGAGTCCAAGGGATTGCTCTGCCTCTGCCAGCGCAATCCAAAGCCTTCTCCAGGTCCTGAATTTATTATCCTCTGAAAATATCGCCTGCATCTCCTTAGACGCATAACGGCGGGAGAGGGGTGATACATAGGTAGCTGTATCTTCCATTTTTTGCCTCCTATCATACGCATGTAGGTTTAACGTAATTCTACGGCAATCCCACTGCTGTATTGAATTAAGTATATTTAGAAACTATTCCAAGAATCTCTTCCCCGTATTCCGGGTATTCCTTGGCAATTCCGCTTATCTCATCCTTAGAAGCGTCTCTGTTCTCAGTATTGTACTCAATCCTCTTCCTGACGGCCTGACGCCTTTGAATCAGGTCGTGGCGTATCTCCACCATTTCCTTGGGATCAACTAATGCCTCGCATTGGTTCACCCAGATATTGGGGTCGTTTAGATTGAGCGTGCGAAGGAGCTTGACCAAATGCCTCTTTTCATCCCCAATCTCACCATCCGCCTTCTCCAAGAATCGCCTGGCCTTCTTTTCATCTTGAAAGGCCGCAAGGAAGTATTCAAGCTCATCTGAGTGGTTTACATGGTACTTACGATATTCGTAGTCCAATAGATTGGTATTATTCACATAGCGAATCTTTACCACGTTCTGCTTATGTATGACGGCATTTAGATAATTCCTCTTTTGCCTTAGCTCCTGCCTCGCATTCGAGAAATTCACATAGAGAAAGGTATAGGACAGTGCCGCCGCTGCGCAAAGGAGAATGTAGCCAATCCCGGTATTGAAGCGAAGCCACATCTGGAGCACAGCGAGGATTACCGCAGTAAGGATTCCGGCTGCCGTGATAAGGATCGCCATGGATCTCGCATTTTGCTCCTTGCCCCGCAGCTCATCTATCCTATAGATAGTTACAGCCTTCTCGCTCTCCAGCTTCGAAAGATCCGACCTTATGAGCCCCTGGAAATGCTCGTTCTCACGCATCCTTTCGAGGTCGCCATTCACCTCTTTCTCATGCTTCAGTATAATGAAATATTTTTCTTCAGGGATCTTGCTGCCCTGTTTTGCCCTGGCAGCCGTATCCTTTTCCAGATTCACTATCCTGATGGCAGTACCATTGATCTTGGATCGCATTTCCTGTGGAAGCTTTTCCACCACCTCTATATCCGTGAGGTAGTTTGTGACCAAACGGTACTCCATGGTAGCTTTCTCTATCTCATCCGTGGCTTCCACTATCTGCGTACAGCAGCTCTTGATATATTCTTCTCGGTCCTTTGAATCGTGGATATTAATTGCAGACCTGCGAATGGGCTTATATCGTACCTCTTCAGCCCCTTCCCCGCCTTCTTCGTCTTCACTCAAGCCAAAGGGCAAAGGATCTCCCTCCAGATCTTCTCCCTTGCCGAAACCGAATTTATTCTTTATCCAGCCAATTAAGCCCATTAAGTTTCCCTGTAATCCATTTCCAATTCGTGTATCTTGTCCATCGTACTTGAAATTTCTTCTCCCTCATAGGCATTTAAGATTTTGTCCGCCTTTGCGGACGCCGCCGCTGCATCATCCGCATTAATTTCATTCTTAATAACGTATGAAGCGAAGTCTTCCCCTGATCTGTCATCCATGGAGAGTTTTAAGGCAAATAAGTACTGTTCGTAGGAATCCTTGGATTCTGGATAGATTTCATAGGCCTTTTTATAGTACTCTGCTGCCTTCTTGAAATAGAATAGCCTGGCGAATGCAGTACCGGCATTGTGATAAATCTCCGACGCTAATTTTTTTTCTTTCTCCTCATCCAGAATATCTATAGCTCCATTATATTGGACAGCAGCCTCTGCCAAATGCCCATACTTCATCTCAATATCCCCTCTGAGCTTCATTTTAGCTCCCAGCGATATTTTGGGGCCTAGCTTTATCATGCTTCTCAAGGAATCTATCTCTTTATCGTCAGCAAAGCCCGTATTCTCCAAAATGCAGGCAGCGAATTCCTCTATGCCATTCACCTTGCCTTCTTTGAGGATTTTGCCAAGTTTATCGGAGATTGCTTTAAGTCCTAATTCACGGTCTATAAATACGCAAAGTTCGCTGCAATAAATTGAATCATCTATGAATAGCGGATTCTCCTTAATGAAAAAAGCCAATTCTTCAATAGTCCTGATTCCGATTCCTACAGAGCTAATGATGTATGGGTTCTCGGCTATCTCTCCCAAGCATTCATATACCATATATCACATACCGTCCAAATCCAGGCATTCTTCCCTGACTATCCCCGAAGAGCGAAAAAAGCTCCCAAACCCCAGATCGCTAATCCTTATAATGAGTTCTGAAACGGACTTAAAGAAGAATTCCATTCTGACCCTGCTGCAGTGCTCTGGCCTTTCAGGCAGCCAATCCAGCCGCAGGAGGGTATTTCTCTCGTTTCTCGAGGATACGCTATGCAAAACCACAAACATCTCCCTATCTTCCCCAATAAGTACGTCCTTTTGTGCTCTTGAATCATACCAGCTATTCCCGGCATCAACAGCCCAAATGACTTTTTCACAGCCCGTGTTGTCAAAAGCCCTTATTCCCACGTTCACCCTGAGCTTGTTTTCATCGAAAAAAATATAATGCTTTTGAATATTCAACATGAAGATGCTTTCAGAAGCCGCATAGCAAGCCCCTTTTGTAAAAAGATTCTGCCCTTGGAATACCCTGGTCTTCCTGCACATAAGCTTGTAGGTGCCCTTAGCCCAGCCCCCATCGAAGCCAGAGCCCGTGACGCATACAGAGGAAGTCTTCTCTTCAAGAGCCGTTTCCGCAATCTCTCCGAAAACTTCGTCCTTTTCACTGCCCTCATTATCTGAATATATCAGCATCTCCGGATGCTCTACAGTTTCAACTTTCGCCACGGCCGGAATCGAGTCCGTGCTTATAATGAGTCTCTTTTCCAGAAATACGTCCTTATTAAATTTATAAAGGAGAACGCCATGCTGCCAAAGGTCGATTGGCTGATTGAGAGAATAATAAAAAAAACTCTCATCGTGGCTTATGCATCGGACTGACTTAATGTCATCTCTGGAACGTCTCAATACCCTGGTAATCACTGAAGGTATGTTCGGCTTCATTTCTTCCACCGTCACGACCACTTCCACAACCTCCAGGTCCCCGGGAATATCCGGAAGATAGGTGACAAAAGACAAAAAGTCGCCTAAAAGCTTCTCAGGATTGGAAACTACAACGGAATCCTCAGAAGAATCTCTGTCTCTATAATAGGATTTATCCACTGCTCTCGACAGAAGATCCGTGACAAGGGGCAATCCATGGATATTCGACATCTCCCTCGCCTCATCCCCAAAGCACCATTCTCCATCCGGCAGCTTGACCGCCTCAGTAGGTATAGAGAAAAGTTCTATCCCGGAGGACACAGAATAGGTCCTAACACCCTCCTCCGGCCCAGTACAATATGAAATTTGTGTAATGTCGTCCCTCAAATCTATCCCAAAGACGACTCTTCCATCGCTCATCTCTTTATTTTAACGTAAACATACGCATAACCGCATTGTCTTTCTTCTTATAATCCGAAATTAAGTTCCTTGAATAGAACTCGTTCCCATTCTCAGCACTGTAAATTATCTCATTTATTAAGTTGTATCGGGATTTTTCGGCCTTTTCGTCCCATTTACCGGGCACTGCCTTATCGCTAATCACAGTTTGCTCTGTCCCATCCTCCTCTTCCGTGATATGGTATTGGAGCATCTCATTAGAAAACAGCACGAACTGACGGACATAAATCCCCCCTATAAGGCTTTGAAGCTCTTCACGTCTGTAATCAGTGTCCTCTTCCCGCCCCTCATCCAGAATCCTATAATACAGCATCACCTTTCGATTGGGCTCAGTCCTATATTCTATGAAGGTGCGGTCTTCATAGAGCAATAACTCGTCCTTTGCGAATTCAAATTTCTTGAAATACTCAAAAATTATCCCTGATTTAAGCAGCTTCCTTATAAGCTGGATAATCACCTTCCTTATCCTGGGAGATATATCGGACTCAGACTTATCAGCATAATGACTGGTTATGGCGAGCGCACAGATTTCTGGAATTTCTTCCCCCTGCATGGCCAGCGAGATCAAATGCTCAAATATGAATTCATCCGTGACTCTTCCCTTGACAAAGAATTCATAAGAACTATAGGTGAGATAGGCATATTCAACCTTGCTGCTTGCCCCCCTCTTCACATAGCTCTTAAATATATCATCCCTTTCACCAATGAAAATCCTGGTCAAGAGGACCTGATTCAATATTCTCTCTTCGATGACCTCACAGGGAACACCGAAACGCCTGGCAGCGAGCCAAATATCCCTCAAATTACGAGCGGTTCCTTGATAATGGCTCACCAGGTAGCTTAAGACTTCCTCATCGTATTTCCCAGCCCTGAAAGCTTCAAAGCAAATGCAGACCAGGCGCGGATCGTCCTTTCTATCGGAAATAACGCGGCTCGCAAGACGCACGGTTACTTTGGGATCCACATGCTCTGTGCCATTTTTTCTTATTAACGCATAGGCTCTCTCATGTTCATCCCTTATGCAGAGAAAACGAATAAGCTCTCCCCTTAAAGAAGCATCGAGCGAGGCTACGTCTGTCTCTAGCTCTGACAGGAAATCATCCAGCTCATCCATTTTATTATTATCATAATAATATTGCAAAATCAGGGTGACATACCCCATCCTGTACTCTCTGGTCAATTCATCTGACTTTAGCACAAATCGAATCAAATCTATGTTCTCATCGCTCACATTCATGTATCTGCGGCCTGCACCGCAGAGCCAAAAGGCCGCTCCGATACTAGAAAAAGAATTCAGATTTAAACAGTCCGTAAAATAGGACACGTTAAAAAGGGCTATGTCCTTGCACCCCTCAGCGTATGACAGCCTGTTTCCATCCTCATCTTCAAAATAGATTGAATAGTCCCCTCCATAAATCGTGACTATGGCTGTACCATTCTCGACATCTGCAGTCCGTGCCTTGACAAACTGATCCTCTATAAGGATAATCCTCTTAATATTTTTGTCATTGGTTACGATTTGATGGCAAAATACCAAGTCACCCAGATTCTTATAAAAATTATTTTTGCCATCAGCCTCTATCCTTGCGTTCACAAACTCATATATCAGACAATAGTTCTTGTCAATGCATCGCTCTTTTGCCGACCTTATTGCGAATTCAAGAATCTGTTCTGCAAGCGAATATAGTACATTTCCCCCATTACTGTTGCCATAGCGAATCAGGTTGGCATAAAATGCAGCCTGCTTTTTATCCGGGAGCTCTGAGCCCATGCTGAAGTATAGTATTATTTCCCGGGGAAGGATTCCTCTGAATGTATCAGGAAGCGTCTCCATGTAATACTCATATAACCTGGTAATCTTCAGTTCCCTTGCCACTCCCCTAGAATACCAAGGAAAGTACTTTGAATCAATCACTTGATGGCTTATCAAATATACGCAGGAAGCATATAATAGTTCGTCCGATTTATACCTCTCATAGTAAGCGTCCGAAATTTTCATCAAGAGCCGGTCAAAATATTTTATCGTTTCAATGCCTCTTACTATGGTCAGAATGAGTTTTTCTGAAACTATTCCATATTTAATCCCAAAAGTAAGAACCTGAAGTTCAAATTCCGATATTTTGGACACTAAGGCTGGACGAGCTATGAAAATTGAAATAGCTTCCATATAAATCAAGGGGCTTCTGGAACCTGTCTCAAAACACCTCCTTAAGAGCCAGAGCTTATAGTCCAAATTCTTTCCCAATTCCTCATCGGTAAAAATTAAAATTAGGAGAATCAGCGAAGAACCGGGGTTTGCCTTTAGAAGTTTACTTACATCCTCCGCCGCTTTTTTCACATCAGCAATATTTTTTGTGAAACACGCCTTGACATAATGAAAGCAAGCCATCTCTTCATCCGTAGCGTTCCTGAAATCGAATTCCCGCCTAAGATGATTCAAAAAGTATTCGGCGTCTCTCCTTTTTCCCTCCAATATCAAGAATTGGGTCTTCAAGATCCTTGCCATTGTGTTCTCTCGGTCAATTGCGAGGATATTGCCCAATATATCCAGAGAAAGCATGCACCACTGCGCTGATTTACTCTTATGGGACCTGAACTTGATGTATTCCTTCTCTAAATCTAAAAATAATTTTTCGACCTGTCTTTTGGACTTTGATTCGATCGACTTCGGCGCTGCTTTACTAACCGAGAAAGTCACCTTTATATCGTTGCGGCCGTTCTTTATATTCAATGCCGCATAGTTCCGGCCAGCATGCAATAGATCCCATTCAATCTCGTATGGAATAAAAGCCTTATTTCCATCAAAATCATCGTCCATTATATGTGATACGAGCGGCACAAGAAAATCTGTATCCGACTGAATGGTAAGAGAGGTATATCCCCATCCGCTTCTCATGATGCCGAGCTTACCTCTTTGCTCGCCCCCATCTGTGAGGTTCTCTATACTTACCTCGTTTTGCAGCACAGAAAAAGTCATGGGTACCTTTTTTCTTACTGCCACAAGAAATTCCTCAACGTTCGACTTATAGGCATCAGAGAATTCATTCTTTTCTTCCGAAAAAGCCCTATAATCGTTCCTGAAACGCTTGTCGGAGCCTCGAAAAATATCAACAAATCCAAGCGTATAGAAAATCTTGGTTGCTTCCTCAAAGTCCGCTCTCGCTAAATTCGTGAAATGAAAGAGATTGTCAATCCTGCCTACCGATGAATCAACCACATCCTTTACGATAGACACCTTGACTGGTATCCTATACTCTCCTCTGTCAGAAAGAACGACAATTCCTGAATGAATCTGGTCTCCCTTGTCCAGCCCTTCAACATCGATATCATAGTGGACTTCTACGCTCTCGCCATTGAAATCAGCCCTATCACAAGAGATCCTCCAAGTCTCAGTCAGGATCGTCCCCTCTGCTGAAAGATCGGATCCTGAGATTATATGAAATAGACCCTTTATTTTCTCGCCTAAACGGGCCTCGATGGATATTTCTTTTTCAGGAAATATCAAGGAACCTGTTTCATATTCAAATTTATCATTAAATGAAAATGGCATATGATGTACAATCCTACGTACCCTGTCAAACTGCAAAATCTCTTTATATTATATCACCTCTATGCAAATCACTGCAAGTTATTCCAAATTAAACCGCCTGTGCAAATATCTCCCCAAAGACTCGCAAACTCATGCTACTCCCTCTGCAGTCCACTAGGACAGCACAGACGGAAATTAAAAAACCTCCACCCTGGAGCATATGTCTCAGGACAGAGGTTTTCTCACTTTATCAGATGTGCTATAGGGACAATTAAGTCCCAAGAATTATATTTATTCAATTATCATAGCGGGAGCTGACTCCACAACATTCATTGAATTCCCTATAAGAGAATCTAAAATTTCACCCTCTACTGGATAATCTATAATAGAAGGTGTCTCTGAACCCACCTCACCAAAATCATCGCCCTCTACAACATTCGGCATATTACTGCTTACACTAGAGGCTTGATCAGGTTCATTAACTGAAACAGACGGCTCGCTTTGTATACTTTCATTAGAACTTATAGATTTCGAGACCTTATTAGATGCTTCTTGCTGTGATATATTTACAACTTTCAGATTGTCACTCTGAATTTTTCCATACCTAACCTCGCCAGTGTCCTTGACACCACCCAAGCTAAATATATAAATCGCAGAAGTTTTCTCACCAATCACATTCGTCGTATCAATCACGAAGCTACCGCTCACAGTAATGCGATTATCTTTTTTCACTGCCTCGTAAATAATAGGTTCCCTGATAGTTTTACCAAAGTTCTGACCAACATCCGCATTGACTGAAGCGATATATTTACTCGCCCCCTCATGCCAAATCTTCAATTGGTCATTGCTGACAGGACCATCATAATTCTCACTTCCTGTCAAAAGAACCATAGAAGCAACAGACTCCGCTATATAGCTCTTAGCCTTTTCAGTTACCTTATAAGCCGCCTCATTAGAAGATACCGGAATTAGAGCATTTTTGCTCACAGACTCATCAGTTTTACCAATTTCATTCACTTTATTGGAACTAACTTCCTGTTTTTCGCTCTCACTCCTTTGAGGTTCTTTCTCAATAACCTCATTGTCACTTACGGAATCCAAGGGTTCCTCAGTCACAATTTCTACATCCTCAACATTAGGCGAACTAACCGTTTCTTCTGAAATAATCTCATTCTCAGAAACAATTCCTACTTCCTCGCCAGCAACTACTTCTACGTAGTCATCTGACGACTCAGCAGAGTTAAATGAGACAATTACCGCATCCCCAGAAGCAGAATCGATAGCCTCAGCAAGCACTTCTTCTTCGTCGTCATCCTCTTCCTCATAATCATACTCAGAATTATATGACACTGAAGCTTCGCTCACCATTCCATTTTCATTGAGTACATGGCTTCCAACGCCGACTCCTGCCCCTGTCACTGCAACCGCCAGCGCAATAGCTGCCGATTTCACAGCAACTCCGGAACCGACCGCCGCTG
>JAGBNY010000107.1 GCA_017634175.1 Lachnospiraceae bacterium | reverse complement strand
TCGTAGGTCGGTCCCGAAACTCTTACTCTTAACATACTCGTTCATTCCTCCTCTGATTGGGTATAATCTCTGTCTCATTTCGGGAACGGTTATTCTCATAATCGCTCTGCCTGCACCTATCGCTGTACTTGTTTTCATGGCACTTCCTCCTTGCAAAATAATTTTTGACCATAACAAAAGGACACTCCCAAAAGATTTTCTCTTTTAGAAAGTGTCCTTGATTTTGCAAAATATTCGATTGATTATCCGGTACACCCTGTAAATTCGTCCTAATCCGTATTCACAAGGTTTGAAAAATGTGTGACTTCTGTGTTACTTCCAAGCCACTGAAGTGCCGTAAACCCTTGATTTTACTGAGTTTTTTCAGTTCACGCTCTTGAGAGTCGGGAACAGCAGCACATCCCGTATAGATGCGGAGTCGGTGAGGAGCATGACCAGGCGGTCTATGCCGTAGCCGATGCCGCCGGTGGGGGGCATGCCGATTTCCATCGCGGTTAAGAAGTCCTCGTCGGTGTGGTTCGCTTCTTCGTCGCCGGCGGCGCTTAGGGCGTCCTGGGCGGCGAAGCGCTCACGCTGGTCGATCGGGTCATTGAGCTCAGAATAGGCGTTGCACATTTCCCAGCCGTTTATGTAGAGCTCGAAACGCTCGACCTTTGAGGGGTCATCGGGCTTCTTTTTCGTGAGGGGCGAGATTTCGATTGGATGATCCATTATAAAGGTCGGTTGGATCATCTTGTCCTCGCAGAACTCATCGAAAAAGAGATTCACGATGTCCCCCTTCTTATGATGGGGCTCGAATGTGATATTTTTTTCCCGGGCAAGGGCTTTTGCCTCATCGTCGCTCTTCACGGAATCGAAATCAATGCCTGTCTCGGCCTTGATCGCGTCGATCATCGTGAGACGCCTGAAGGGCTTCGACATATCAATCTCAGTGCCGCCGTAGGTGATCACTGCGCTGCCGCAGACCTTCTCGGCTAGGAAACGGAACATATTTTCCGTGAGATCCATCATGCCGTGATAATCCGTATAAGCCTGATATAGCTCCATCAGGGTGAATTCTGGATTGTGTTTGGTATCGGTGCCCTCATTCCTGAAGACCCTGCCTATCTCGTAGACACGCTCCAAGCCTCCGATTATCAGTCTCTTCAGATATAGCTCCAAAGAGATCCGGAGCTTCCTCTCCTCGTTCAAGGCGTTGTAAAAGGCCGTGAATGGACGGGCGGCTGCCCCGCCGGCATTCTCAACCAGCATTGGGGTCTCTACCTCGATGAAGCCCTCGTTATCCAGGTATTGCCTTATGAGGCTGATTATCCTGGATCTCTTTAGGAAGGTATCTTTCACGTCCTCGTTCATGATGAGGTCCAAGTACCTCTGCCTGTAGCGGATGTCTGTGTCCTGAAGCCCATGGAATTTCTCGGGAAGGGGCTGGAGGCTCTTTGAAAGCAGGGTGACTTCGCTCGCATGGACTGAGATTTCGCCTGTCTTTGTCCTGAAGACTTTGCCTCGAACGCCAAGTATGTCCCCTACATCCATGAGCTTCTTGAAATCAGCGTAAGGCTCTTCCCCTATGTCGTCCCTCGCCACATAGATCTGCATCTTCCCCTTTAAATCCATGATATTGCAAAAGGAGGCCTTCCCCATTACCCTCTTGAACATCATGCGCCCCGCAAGGGAGACATCCTGCCCCTCTAGGGATTCAAAATTATCCCGTATATCAGATGAATGATGGGTCACATCGTACTTAACTATGGCAAAAGGGTCCCTGCCGGCCTCCTGCAAGGCCTTCAATTTATCAATCTTTACCTGTCTAATATCCTGTTCTGCCAAAATAAACCTCTCTTCACGACCTTGCTACAGCAAGGACCTTGTACTTGATAAGCCCTGCATCCGTCTCTACCTGCACCGTGTCTCCGGCCTTATGCCCTATCAAGGCCTTTCCGACCGGGGACTCATTTGAAATCTTGCCGTGGAGGCTATCGGACTCAGTGGGTCCCACGATCTTATAGGTTAGGTCCTCATCGAATTCCAGGTCCTTTATGTCCACGGTGGTGCCCACGGTAATGATGTCTCCCATCACCTCGGAATCGTCCACCACTTCCACGTTCTTTAAGAGGGTCTCGATTTCCTCGATACGAGCCTCGATTTGCTGTTTATCTGCCTTGGCCGCATCATATTCGGCATTTTCGGATAAATCGCCCTGGGCTCTTGCCTCTTTCAATTTTTCAGCGACATCTCGCCGCTGATTCACCTTGAGATCCTGCAGCTCGTCTTCCAGTTGTTTCAAGCCCTCTCGGGTAAGCATTGTTTTCTTGCCCTGTACCTCTTCTTCCATAAATTCCTCCTCATGATTATGTTTGGGACGCTGCGCGGATATTTCTGCGCAGCGCCTTATTTCGTGCCCGGTTGGGCGTGGTCTTAAATATTTCAGCTTTCGGCTGAAATGTCTTTATTCTCAGGAATCGAATCGGTGTCAATCCTTAAATCGATACCATCCATTGCGCTTTGTGCTTCCTCGCTGTTCTTCTCTAATAGCTGCTCCTGCTTATTTCTGGCCTTTCTGATCTCTTCCAGAGGATCCTTTTTTTCCGGAATGGGAATTCCCTTATATGCACAGTAAATTTCCATGAATTCCTTGCCGGTGATGGTCTCCTTCTCGATAAGGAAGGCGGCGAGCTTGTCCAGAAGGTCCCTGTTCGCCAGAAGGAGCTCCTTCGCTTCTTTATAAGAATCCTTTAGGATGTACATGACCTCGATATCCACATCCGCAGCGGTCTGATCCGAGCAATTCAGCACGGTATGGCCGCTCAAATACTTATCTTCAATCGATTCCAGGCCAATAAGGCCGAATTTCTTGCTCATCCCATATTGAGTGACCATTGCGCGGGCAATCGCAGTCGCTTTCTCGATATCATTCGAGGCCCCGGTGGTGACTGTATCGAAGACGATTTCTTCTGAAGCCCGTCCGGCGAGGAGAGAGACTAATTGGGCTTTTAATTCAGCGTCCGAATTCAAGTACTTCTCTTCTTCCGGCACATTCATCACATAGCCAAGGGCGCCCATGGTGCGGGGGACTATGGTTATCTTTTGGACAGGCTCCGTATTTTTCTGGAGAGCGGAGACCAAGGCATGGCCAATTTCGTGATAGGCCACGATGCGCCTCTCTTCCTGGCTCATTATACGGTCTTTTTTCTCCTTGCCTACCAAAACCACTTCCACGGCATCGAAAAGGTCATTTTGGGAAACGAATTCCCTGCCGCCCTTCACTGCATTTATGGCGGCCTCGTTCACCATGTTGGCGAGATCCGAACCCACTGCGCCGCTGGTAGCCAGGGCGATGGCATCGAAATCCACGGTTTCATCGATTTTAACGTCCTTGGCATGGACCTTCAAGGTCTCTATTCTGCCCTTTAGATCTGGCTTATCTACGATTATCCGCCTGTCAAAACGGCCTGGCCTGAGCAGAGCCTTGTCCAGGGTCTCAGGGCGGTTCGTGGCTCCCAGAATCAGGATTCCCTTGGATGAGTCAAAGCCGTCCATTTCCGACAGCAGTTGATTCAAAGTCTGCTCTCTCTCATCGTTGCCGCCATAGCGGGAATCTCTGCTCTTTCCGATTGCATCAATCTCGTCTATGAAGATGATGCAGGGGGCATTCTTCTCTGCCTCTCTGAATAAGTCCCTTACCCTGGATGCGCCCACGCCCACGAACATTTCCACAAAGTCAGATCCTGCGAGGGAAAAGAATGGGACATGAGCTTCTCCTGCAACTGCTCTGGCAAGAAGGGTCTTGCCGGTTCCGGGAGGTCCCACTAAAAGGGCTCCTTTTGGCAGCCTGGCGCCGATTTTTACATATTTGCCGGGATTATGTAGGAAATCCACGACTTCCTGCAAAGATTCCTTTGCCTCGTCCTGCCCGGCCACGTCCTTGAAGGTCACGCCTGTATTCTTTTGGACATAGACTTTGGCATTGCTCTTTCCAACGCCCATTATGCCTCCGCCGCCCATCTTTCGCATGAAGAAGCCCAGGATTAGCCAGACTAGGGCTAATGGTATCACGTAGCTCAAGATCATGGAGAGGAATTGACCGGACCTATCGGGGATAGTTCCCTTTAGGTCGACTCCAGCGGCAAGGAGGTTATGGGTAAGCTCGGGGTCGTTCACGAAGCCCGTATAATAGGTCTGTTTAACCAGGCTTCTAGGTGACTTCGGTGTGATTACTATCCTGTCTTCTGCGATTTCTACTGATTCTATCTGGTTCTCAGAGACCAGGCTCATGAACTCAGAATAAGTGATCTCGCTGCTGGAGCTGGAATTCAGCATCCTGCTCATGTAGCTCATGCAAACCAATGTAACCAGGGTGGCGATCAGCATAACCAGCAAAGTTTGCCTGTTCCTGGGATTCATTGGGTTGTTGTTATTTTGGTTATTCCTATTATCATTCATCTTTTTCTGTATCCTGCAAAGCCGCTGTCTCTTCGGATCCTGCTTCGCAATCCTTGGTGTCCTTTCTGGCGGCCTTTATTTTTTTGTATTTGACTGCGGCTCCAATGAGTCCGGCGAAGAGAGGAGCCGGTCTATTGGGTCGGCTCTTTAGCTCCGGATGGGCTTGAGTCCCCACAAAAAAGAGGTTGTCGCTGAGCTCGCACATCTCGACAATGTGGCCGTTTGGAGAAAGGCCTACCAAGGCCATTCCATGACTCTTCAATTCTTCTCTATAATCATTATTGACCTCGTATCTATGGCGATGCCGCTCAGATATGTCTTCGCTTCCGTACATCTTATAGGACTTTGATTTCTTATCCAGGATGCAGCGGTAGGCTCCAAGCCTCAAGGTACCTCCGAGATTCTCCACCCCTGTCTGTTCCGGCATGAGGGCAATCATAGGATGCTGAGTCTCGGGGTGAAATTCAACGCTGTCCGCATCTTCGTACCCGAGGACATTTCTGGCGAATTCGACAACTGCCATTTGCATCCCGAGGCAGATTCCGAGGAATGGGACATTATTTTCCCTGGCATAGCGGATGGAGGTGATCATCCCCTCTATGCCCCTGTCGCCAAAGCCGCCCGGCACCAAGAGCCCATCTGCGTCCTCGAAGGCTTCTGACACGTTGTTCTCTGTCACCTTCTCTGAGTCCACCCATTTGATCTCAACATCCATGCTATTAGCTATGCCGCCATGCTTCAAGGCCTCGACCACAGAGATGTAGGCATCGTGAAGAGAAACATACTTGCCAACGAGTGCGATTGTCACCTTGCCCTTTGGATTTTTTAGCTTCTCCACCATATTTTTCCAGTCTCCAAGGGCCGGTTTCTTATTCTTTATGCGCAGGCAGTCGCAGACTACGTCCGCAAGATGCTCGTTTTCCAGAGCCAGAGGTGCCTCATAGAGGTATTCTACATCCAGATTGTTCAAGACCCTTTCTCGGGGCACATTGCAGAAAAGAGCCACCTTGTCCTTGAGCTTATTGTCCAGAGGGAATTCGCTCCTGCAAACGATTATATCCGCATGGAGTCCCAGTCCCTGAAGCTCCCTGACCGAGGCTTGGGTGGGCTTCGTCTTCATTTCCTGAGAAGCTCTGAGATAGGGGATGAGGGTGACATGGACCAAAATGGCATTGTCGTAGCCAACTTCGTGCTGGAACTGCCTTATGGCCTCTAGGAAGGGCTGGCTCTCTATGTCGCCCACGGTGCCGCCGATTTCGATTATAGCTATATGCTCATCTTCATCCTCGTTTCTGTAAAAACGGCTCTTTATCTCGTTCGTGATATGAGGGATGACCTGTACCGTGCCGCCGCCATAGTCGCCTCTGCGTTCTTTTTGCAATACTGACCAATAGATTTTTCCTGTGGTAACATTGGAATTTTTGTCTAGATTCTCATCTATGAAACGCTCATAATGACCAAGGTCGAGATCCGTTTCTGTCCCATCTTCGGTAACAAAAACCTCGCCGTGCTGGATTGGATTCATTGTGCCGGGATCCACATTTATATAGGGATCGAATTTTTGCATCGTCACCTTGTATCCTCTGGCTTTCAGGAGCCGACCCAGTGAGGCGGCAGTAATGCCCTTTCCGAGTCCCGAAACCACCCCTCCGGTTACAAATACGTATTTTACAGACATATGGCAGACCCTTTCAGATAGTATTTTGAAAAATCCATTTAACTATTCAGAACCCCTTGGAATCAGGTGAGATTTACTGCTCAAACCTGCTTGAAAGCAGTAAATCTCACCTGATCCCAGGGCGGTAAGGATAGTTATAAATCCATAATCGACCCATTATAGTAGATATGGTTATATTCGTCAAACTCCCCATCCAATCTAAATCTTAGAGAATTGAGCGGCGTGAAAAAGGACGGCCGATTCTCTCAGCCGTCCCCTTTGATGAAATCGCTAAAATTAGAATATCGTGGTCTTCGAATTCTGCTGCCTGTAGAAATCGTTATCCTTTGCGGCAAGCTCCTTTTCAACAGCCTTCAATTCTTTTTCGAGCTTAGCCTTATTTTCTGCGCTGTACTCCTTGTCAATCTTTTCCTTGAGGGCGTCTCTTTGAGATCTTAAAGATTTGACCTCATCGTCAACGGAACTGGTGGATTGACTGCTCTTGCTTGTCGAGAATGATGAGGCCGCATAAGTCCCATTTTTGGTGTAAGTGGTCGAGGATTGCCTCGCTGCCGCATTGCTGATCCCGCTCGCCTTCGAGGCAGCCTGAGCCGCGAACGAATTTGTGTCATTAAACATCAGCTTGATCGAGCCAATATCAGCCTTCTTGAAATCTTCTTCATCGACGGAGAGCTTATTGTCCGACCCGACCTCGATCCCAATATTGCTAAGAAGATTCACGTGCTTTGCGGTCATCGTGGTCATCCAACTGGCATAGCGGAGAACGTCTTTTGTGTCGGAATCGCCTGCTGCGCTGATCGTGCTGTTATATGCGTCCGCGAAGCTCTTGACGGCCTTGTAAATAGCGTCCCGATCATAGTCCTGCACGGTTTCTTCTTCACCGGTCTCCTCGTTCTTGCGGGTGATCGTCTTCTTCTCCCAGAGGCTGGAATCTTCCAAAGCGTCCGCTGCTTTCTTCAAAGCATCCGCATTCGACTTGATGGAGGTCAGTTGCTTATCTGAATCCGTATTGATAGAAGCGGCCTTTTCTTCTTCCTGTTTTTTGTAATGCGCTTTCATGAGCTTTGAGTAGCTGCCGTTTCTGATTGCCGCATAGTCCGACAGATCCAAGCCCATATTCATGTTGCTAGTACTATTACTGGTGCTTGCTGTGCCAAAAAATGATGAAATATCCATGTAGCTCATATCGTTTCCTCCTTGACTTAAATGAATGGAAATCCGTTTCCATATCGGCTGTTGTCGGGACTCATTCCGACAAAGCCATTTTAGGGTATTCTATAGCTTTTATATCGGCATTTCAGCAAAATTTCAATAAGCTTTATTGAGAAAAAGTGTTACGATTCACGGCCAGCTTTTTAACCGTGAATCGTATAACAAAAAATTCATCCAGCCTGCGCCAAAGACGAGTCCTTTTCACCGTCCGTAATCTTGAGTAAGTCCAATACTTCTTCCACTCGTTGGATTGGCACGATTTCGAGCCTCTTTTTCACCTCCTCTGCCACATCGTCCAGGTCGTCCATATTCTCTTTCGGGATAAGCACTCGCTTGATCCCGGCCCTGTCGGCTGCCATCAATTTTTCGGGAAGCCCGCCTATGGGAGTCACAGCGCCGCGGAGAGCGACTTCGCCGGTCATTGCCGTATATCTGTCGGCCTCGTTGCCTGTTACCAAAGAGGCAAGCGCAGTTGTAAGGGTAATACCCGCTGAGGGTCCGTCCTTCGGTACAGCTCCGTCTGGTACGTGGATGTGGATATCGTTTTCCTTGAATAGGTCGGCTTTGTCCGGAAACATGGACTTTACCAGGCTTACCGCTATTTGCGCGGATTCTTTCATCACATCTCCCAGTTTTCCGGTGATAATGACCTTTCCATCGCCCTTTGTAAAGAGGGTCTCGATATAAAGTATGTCTCCGCCGGCACTGGTCCAGGCGAGTCCGGTCACTACTCCGGGACGCTTTTCTGAAAGCACTTTGTCATGGTGGATAGGGTGGGCATCCAGCATTTCCCGCACCTTTTCAGGCAGGACTTCCACTTTTTCCTCTCCTTTGGAAAGCATGACCGCCGAAGCTCTGCACAGGGTATCGATCCTCTTTCTAAGCCCCCTCACCCCGGACTCCATTGTATAATCATTTATGATCATCCTTATCGCATCAGGGCTCACGTCCAGCTTTTCCTTCATGATCCCCATGCTCTCCATTGACTTAGGAAGAAGATGCTCAGTGGCTATGCTGAATTTCTCCTTGGGTGTATAGCCTGTGAATTGGATGACTTCCATCCTGTTCAGCAGAGGCTCGGGTATGGTGTCAGTGGTATTCGCCGTGCAAATGAACATTACATTGGACAGATCGTAAGGCACATTCATATAGTGATCCGTGAAGGTATTATTTTGCTCCGGATCTAGTACCTCTAATAGGGCGCTGGCAGGATCCCCATGATAGGATGAGGCGAGCTTATCCACCTCGTCCAGCACCATTACAGGATTCGAGACCCCGCTCTTGCTTATTCCGTCCATTATTCTGCCCGGCATGGAGCCGACATAAGTCCGTCTGTGGCCCCTTATATCCGCCTCATCTCTGACTCCTCCGAGGCTCACCCTCACATATTTCCGATTCAAGGCCCTCGCAATGCTCTTGCCGATGCTGGTCTTGCCAGTGCCGGGGGCACCTACGAAGAGCAGGATTGAGCCCGATTGTACTTTCTTCAAATTCATGACCGCTATTTGCTGGATTATCCTTTTCTTCACCTTTTTAAGTCCGTAGTGATCCTCATCCAGCACCTTTTCTGCTTCGGAGAGATCGATGAATTGCGCTTCCGGAGCTTTCCAGGAAAGACTGGTTACAAAATCCAGATAATCGTACAGCATACCGTATTCCTGGCTCTGCTGGCCTTCCTGTTTCATTCGGTTCAGTACCTTTGTCGCCTCTTTCTCTGCCTGCTCATTCATCCCAATTTCGGATATCTTCATTTCGAACTTCCGAATATCCGTAAGGTTTTCGGGGTGCATCTTGTCCAGTTCCTTTTGAAGGTACTCCATCTGCTTCTTTATGGCAGATTCGCGGTACATATTCTTATAATCGGTCTGCTGGGCGGCTGAGGCATCGTATTGGACTTCTGCCTCGGCAAGATACTCATATATGGCTTTCTCTATCAGTTCGTTCCTCTTCTTTTCGCTGTCTTCCGCAAGAATCGCATATCTCTCCTCGTTAGAAATGGTGAGCCAGACTGACATTACCCCGCCGACCTGGGCGATGGTGGATTGCTGGTTCAAATAGGTCTTTACCATTTCACCCCATTGATAGCCCGACACAAATTCGGTTATTGCGTCCTTTACCTTTTGAAGCCTGGTTTCTTCGTCTTGGAGATCTTCGTCCTGGATGGAACTGCGCAATTTACATTCTAGAGAAAGGCTTCCATCGTCGCTGACGTGAATGTCATTGAAATCGACCCTTTCAACGGTCTCAATTATCACGTATCCATCTCCGCTTACTTCTTCTATCACGCCGGTGAGCCCTATTGGGTAGAAGCTTTCGTCCGTAAAGTCCTCTCTGGAAACATTCTCTTTTAAAGGAAGAAGCACTACCTTGTCCCGATACATGGGATCTTTTTTGGACAGATTCTTGAAGTGTTCTGTCTGAAAATAAAGATTTGCCTTGGGAACCAGCAGCATATTGTATACAGGTATAATTGTCATATCCACCTCCCGAAAGGAACCCACCATAGGAAGCGGGGTCCTGAGTGTTTGTTAGCACTCGCAATCAATGAGTGCTAATCATTGTGTAAAAAATATGCTTCCTTGCGGAAGCTCATTAATCTAGTAATTTTTGTTTATATTACCATAGCGGTATGTGAATGTCAACCAGATTATTCATTTCCTATGTCTTTGCATTAAACCTCATTTAATGATATAGTTGATGAAATTTTTATGATTAAAAATCGTCAGGAGGTTTTTATGAGGCATGTCGCTTTGATAACCGGCATTACCGGGCAGGATGGTTCTTATCTTGCAGATTTCTTGCTGGAAAAAGGTTACGAAGTCCATGGAGTGGTACGCCGCCAATCCAGTATAAATACAAATAGGATCGACCATATTTATTACAATAAAGAATTGAAGGATAAGACTTTCTTCCTGCATCATGGGGATATGACCGATTCCAGCAACTTGAATCGTTTGATAGAGCAGATACGTCCCACGGAGATATACAACCTTGCAGCCCAATCCCACGTTGGAGTTTCATTTGAAGTACCCGAATACACCGCTGAAACTACTGGTATTGGGACTTTGAGGATACTCGATGCCATTAAAAAGAATGGCGTTACCTGCCGCTTCTATCAGGCTTCCACTTCGGAGCTTTTCGGGGGTATTCCTGAGACTGCTCCTCAGTCCGAAAAAACTCCCTTTTATCCGAAGAGTCCTTATGGAGCTGCCAAGCTCTATTCCTATTGGATAACTGTGAATTATAGAGAGGCCTATGGCCTTTTTGCCTGCAATGGAATCCTCTTTAATCACGAATCGCCCAGAAGAGGCGAGACTTTCGTAACCAGGAAGATTACGCAGGCGGTCGCCCGGATCTTGAAAGGAGATCAGGACGTGCTGCAGCTAGGAAATCTCAATGCCAAGAGAGACTGGGGCTTTTCCGGGGACTATGTCGAGGGAATGTGGCTGATCTTGCAGCAAGACAAGCCCGGCGACTATGTGCTTGCGTCCGGTGAGACTCACTCGGTTAGAGAATTTACGGATCTCGCTTTCAAGGAAGTTGGGATCGAGCTCACCTGGAGAGGACGGGGCGTCAATGAGAAAGGCGTGGATTCAGCTACTGGAAAGGTTCTGGTTGAGGTCAATCCTAAGTACTTCCGTCCCGCTGAGGTCGATCTCCTATGGGGAGATCCGTCGAGAGCTGAAAAGGAGCTCGGTTGGAAAAGAAAGACCAGCTTCAATGAACTTGTGTCCATGATGGTGGACAGTGACATGAAAGACATTTATGGCATGTCCGTAAAAGAGTACTTAGAGAACAGGTAATTGTTTAGGCAGTTCTGCGTACTTGCCGTGCAGAACATATGAAAATAAAGGCTTTTTTGGCATTCGGCCCATCGCGCAAATCGCGATTCTCATGGCCGGATGTGCTGTAACTATTCAGAATCCGAAGGTTCTGAATAGTTAAAAGAGCAAAAACTAAAGGATGCACTGAGTCAAATGGAAAAGAATGCAAAAATCTATGTAGCAGGCCACAGAGGCCTGGTTGGAAGCGCGATTGTCAGAAGCCTTGAGAGGCAGGGCTATACGAATCTGATTTATCGTACTCACAAGGAAATGGATCTCACTAATCAAGCGGATGTGTTCCGCTTTTTTGAGGAAGAGAAGCCGGAGTATGTGGTTCTTGCGGCTGCCCATGTGGGGGGCATAAATGCGAATCAGACCTATCCTGCGGACTTCATATATATAAATTCTATCATTCAATGCAATGTCATCAAGGCGGCTCATGACAACAAGGTGAAGAAGCTCCTCTTTCTCGGAAGCTCCTGCATTTATCCCAAAATGGCGCATCAGCCCATGGACGAGGATCAGCTTCTCACAGGACCCTTGGAAGTGACCAACGAGGGCTATGCTATAGCGAAGATTTCAGGCCTTGAAATGTGCAAATTCTTCAAGCAGCAATATGGGGATGATTTCATATCCTGTATGCCTACTAATCTTTATGGACCCAATGACAATTTCAATCTGGAGACGAGCCACGTGCTCCCTGCCTTGATAAGGAAATTCGATGATGCCAAAAAGACAGGGGCGCCTAGCGTTGAGCTTTGGGGCACGGGTGCGCCTCTGAGGGAATTCCTCTATGTGGATGATATGGCGGATGCCTGTGTCTATCTCTTGGAGAATTACTCAGGATTGAAGCACGTCAACATTGGCACGGGGAAAGAAATCACGATAAAAGAGCTGGCTGAAATGATCAAGAGGATCGTAGGCTTCGAGGGAGAGATTGTCTGGAATTCTTCTATGCCGGATGGCACTCCCAGAAAGCTTCTCGATGTCTCTTATCTTCGGAGCATTGGCTGGAAAGAGAAGGTCAGCTTGGAAGAGGGGATCAGGAAATCCTATGAATGGTATATTTCCCAGGATGAATCCGATCTGAAGAAATGACCATTAGAGTTTTTTTTCTCCTATGTTCTGTCCTGCTTTTCCTGACTTCAAAGAAAACGGGATTGCTTTTGGAAAAGCTGCTTTTGGAAAAACTGATTTATAAGAGGGCTTTTAATGGCATTGCATCACGGGTTGATGAGGGTGATTTATTGGACAATAAACTCAAATGGAGAATCCTTATTATTGGATATATAGTTTTTATTTTGGCTCTTATTTTAGAGACGGCTGCCATTTTTACCTTGAATAATAAATTAAACACTCTTTATGACTATATCCAATCATCTGTTACTATTCATGGTCAAAAAGCTGACGGTGAATAGTAACAATCATCTTAGGAACTGTGTACAAATAACTTGTGCAGATGGCGGGAATGCATTTATGCAATCGAATCCTGCTTTGTGGCAGCGGTGAAAAAGACAAGCCCGATGTTTGAGTTATTTGTTTATGGATCCTTATTATGAGGAGTTTTTGTGACAGATGATTAAGACTTTTTTGGGACTTCTAGGCGTGCCTGTCACCCTTTTAATATTTTTCGCTCTCGGCTCCCTGCTTCAGGGGAGCCGAAATCATTTTAGTGCGTCTAAGTCTGTCCTCGGCGGCTTCTTCCTCTATTACATCCTCTTTGATTTATTCTGTTTGCCTGTCATGCTGCATTACAGGCCCCTTTCCCTCTTAACAGCCCTGTGGATACCATCGTGTTTATTGATCGCCCTTTTTGCCTTGATTTTGAGACGAAAGGTTTTGATAGGCTATCTTTCGGATTTGAAAAGCAGGGTCTCAAATAGCTGGGTTGTCTGCCTTTGGATTTTTTTCATAGTTTTACTTCAAATCGCCATTGTGACGGCTGCCTACCAATTCACCTTTGATGCGGCATACTATGTCGCCAATGCGACGACATCCATAGCAACGGACTCCATAAATATCTATGACCCATACACGGGGGAGTGGCAAGATCATTTTGAGTTTCGCTATCTGTTTGCGACCTATCCTATAAATGACGCAGTTATCTGCCAATTCACAGGAATACATCCCTTGGTTTGGACTAAGACCACGATGAGCAGTGTGGCGATAATACTCGCTAACCTTGTGCTTTTTCGAATCGCTTGCTGTCTTTTCTCGGTTGAAAGCCAGAAAAATGATTCGGGTGCAGATACAGAAGCGGCAGACAGGTACGCATTGATTAAATCCGCGGTTTTTTTGTGCTTTGGAGGAATCATCAATTTCTTCTTTATTACGATATTTACTTCCTCGGCCTTTCTTGTCACCAGGAGCTACGAGGGGAAGAGCCTCTTAGGGAATGTGATCTTACCCACGATTTTTTTGATTTACCTTAAAATGGCAAAACAAGGGATGGGGAGAGGGCATTGGCTTTCGCTTGCGTTGGTTTCCTTGGGGTCTACGGCAATCTCTAATTCTTCGAATATGCTGGTGCCTGCCGCAGTGATGATTTTCTGCGCGAGTCTTTCGCTGCAATATAGGAAGATTTCTCCGCTCATTAAAGGCGTTCTTTGCACGGTGCCCTGCCTGGCGCTTATGCTCGCCTATGTTTTTTATGTAAGGGGAGCTTTTGTAATACATACCTACCCTGGTTAAAGGCATCGGGCTTTTTGTGGGGGCAGGGTTGACGCATTGATGTGTCAGCCCTACAGTTTGGATTATTTAAGGGGGATGAGCAGTGCAGGGGATAACATCTGAAGAAAATGGGCTAGGCTACATATTTCTTTGTCTCTTAAGGTACAGCGGCACCTGCTTCTATTTAGTCTGGTTCGCTGTACTTTGCATATACTATGCCGTAAAAGGGACTTTATACGAAAAGAGGGCTTTCGCCCTGCCAGGCTTATTGCTGCTTTTAACGGTCTTTAACCCGTTTTTTCCCCTTATCTTGAACCGTTTTTTTGATGTAAACAGCGAATACTATAGATTCATTTGGATTGCGCCGGTCATCCCTCTCTTGGCCTATGCTGGGACTAGCTTTGTGACCCGGGATAAGTACAAAGGCGGTCGGGCGGTGCCCATTTTTTTTGCGGTGGCGTTCGCTTTGATGGCTTCGGGGGTTTTTATGCATGCGGCAGGAAACGATAATAGCAAGCCCCTGGCTGAAAATCCATTCAAAGTCCCGAATGAAGTGCTGGAAGTCTCCAGAATCATACACTCGGCCTCGGACTCGACCTTCCCAAAGGCGATCTGCGACCTCAATATGGAGATGGAGCTTAGACAGTACGATTCAACGATCCTGCTTTCAGCCAGCAGGGAGCAGTATCTAGGAGCTATATACGGTACAGCCTTTGATGAACAAACCAGAAATGAGAACCTCTTGTCCGATCGCTTGGTTCATGTCATGGTATTAAATACGCATTTTCCCAAGGATGAATTCGTAGAGAGCATGGAGGGTACTCAGACTGAGTTTTTTGTCGTGACGAAGAATAGCCCGATTAATGATTATCTCGTGCGGGATATGGGACTTAAAAAGGTCGGTGAGACCTTTACTCGAAATGTCTTGAAATACAGCCTGCAAAATGATGATACCTTTGAACTTCCTGATTATAATGACGTATGGAAGGAGCAGGGCTTCCCTTGGAGCCTTTTGAATCATTGATCCAATCATGAAGCTTATAGTTCTTACGCCCACCTACAATAGAGCTCACCTGCTGCCTCGTGTATATGAGAGTCTCGTTCAACAGACAAAGAAGGATTTCATCTGGCTTGTCGTGGACGATGGATCCACTGATGGGACAGATAAACTTATAGAGAGCTTCGTGGCAGAGGCTAAGATTGAGATTCGCTATGTTTATGAGGAAAACGGTGGAAAGATGAGGGCGCATAATGCCGGGGTCAGGAGCCTTTCCGATGATCTGGTGTCCCCTGAATGCCTCTTGATCTGTCTCGATTCCGATGATTATTTTACAAAAACAGCAGTCAATGATATATTTGAAACTTGGGGCAAAAGGCCTAAGAAAGATGGATTCGCAGGGATAATTGCTCATAAGGGCATCGATGAATCCCATACTCTCTACAGCGCTGCTTTTCCGGATATTGACGATACGACTCTTTCCGGGCTCTATAGAAGGGGCTTCAAAGGAGAGACATCCCTTGCGATTCGCACCGATATTTTAATGAAGCACTTATTCCCCGAGATCCCGGGCGAAAAGTATGTGCCTGAGGATTTGGTTTATGATGAAATTGATAAAGAATATCTGTGGATCATAAGAGAGAAGATTTGGACGATATGTGAAATAGTCGAGGCTGGACTTACGGACAGGGTCGATGAATTACGTGAGAAAAATCCAACTGCTTGGTACCTTTACTATGTGACACGCGCTAAGAGCGAGCCCTTTTCAATCTTGAAGACCATGTATGCGGCTCAT
>JAGBNY010000106.1 GCA_017634175.1 Lachnospiraceae bacterium | reverse complement strand
GTCCAAATTTCGTGTCTTTTTCCGTAATCTTGCAGGGTCAAATTCGGTTACATAGCCCGCTATGCGCCCTCATTTGACCCTACAATCTTACGAAAAAATCCTACGAAATTTTTGACCAGTTATTTATCTACAGCTCCTAATTTGATAACATGTAGACACAATAATCCTCGGTAACTAAGGGTTATTCTTAATCTTCAAAATCAACGCATACATAGAAGGCCCCGCCCTCGCTCTTTCGTATCTCTGTCACCTTGCCTTTTCGGCTCTTCAGCGCATCCTGTCTCTTGAAATTCCCAGACATAGCAATCGCCGGAATTATAGTATAATAAACGACCAGACCGTCCTGTAATTCGGACTCTTCCACCTCTACTTCCTTGCCAATCACTATCTCAGGATGGTTAAGCTCCATTTTGAATTCAATATTCCGCATCTTCCGTCATTCCATAAATATTTCAGATTCCCTGCCCGCTGCCAAAGCAAAATTTGATTTCTTAGTAACTATTCAGAACCCTCTGGAATCAGGTGAGATTTACTGCTCAAGCTTGCTTGAAAGCAGTAAATCTTGCCTGATTCCAAGTCGGTAACGACAGTTATAATCGGAAATCAAATTTTGCTCAAGCAGCGGAAGGTAACTAAAAATCATGTTATATGCAGCACGTGCGTGGCTATCTGGAAATAGATCCCGAGGGTAACAGCGTCAATCATGGTCGTGAGGACCGGCGCCGCCATCACGGCCGGATCCAGACCAAATTTCCTTGCAGCCATCGGCAGCAGCGCCCCTACCAATGTCGCGGACATCACGGCACAGAGCAAAGTGAGACAAACAACCAAAGCCACCATCGGGTCCACCCTGTCAAGAACCATCAATCGTATGAAATTGAGCAGAGCCAGAGTGCCGCCGCAAAGCAGGGCTGTACAGAATTCCTTAAATAAGACCGATCCAATATCCTTAAAAGTAATCTCCTCAAGAGACAGAGCACGAATGATGGTAGTTGAAGATTGAGATCCCGTATTTCCACCAGTATCCATCAACATTGGGATAAAGGCAGTAAGTACGATGAAAGACCCAAGCGCATCCTCATAAGAGGTGATTATCTTTCCAGTAAAAGTGACGGATATCATGAGGAACATGAGCCAGACCACCCTCTTCCTCCACAGCATGAAGGCGCTCATCTTAGGATAAGGCGTGTCGGATGGCAGGATAGCAGCCATCTTCTGGATATCCTCTGTAGCTTCCTCCTGGATGATGTCGACGATATCATCCACGGTAATGATCCCGACCAGCCTGTTCTCCGAATCCACTACCGGGATGGACAGGAAATCGTACTTTGAAATCTGCCTGGCCACTTCCTCCTGGTCGGTCGTGGTCTCGACAGAGATCACGTTCTCCTCCATGATATCCTTTATGAGTTCATCGCCCCTGGAAAGAATCAATGTCCGAAGCGCTACTATCCCAATCAAATGCCTCGCAGGATCCAGCACATAACAGATATTTATCGTTTCCTTATCTATGCCGATTCGACGAATCTTCTCAATGGCCTGGGAAACAGTCAGATTTTCCTTTAAGTCCACGAATTCGACCGTCATTATGGATCCGGCCGAATCTTCCGGGAATTTCAACAGACGATTTATGTCGTTTCTTGTCTCAGGGCTTGTATGAGACAGCAAGCTCTTCACAACTGAGGCAGGCATCTCTTCCATTAAGTCCTTTGCATCGTCCGACATCAAATTATCAATGATGTTCCCCGCCTCTCTGTCTGTAAGAGAAGTGATTATCTGCTGCTCCACGTCCGTTGGCAGATAGGCAAAGACATCTGCGGCCATATCTTTCGGAAGCAGACGAAAAGCCTTTAATTGGGACTTTTTCGGCAATTTCTCCAACAAAGCTGCTATATCAGCCTCATTCAGCTTCGATAGCTCGTCCCTTAAATCATGATACTTTTTGTTATCCAACATGAGCTGAAGTTCTTCTGAATTCATAATCTCACCTCTCATAATCGGATAGTATTCCTATTCTATTTCCTCTTATCTCCAAAATTTACCATGGAGAAAAATTCCAGGAGACAGCGCCTAAGAAGCGCAAACGCCTCAGTCACCGCCCTTTCCCTTATCTCCTGCCTGTTTCCGGTAAAGTGATACTCTTTCACAACGGTATTCTTTTTCAAGTTGCATCCAATGTACACCGTGCCGACTGGTATATTAGGATCGCTCTCAGGCCCCGCAAAACCCGTAATCGCAATGCTGCAGTCCGCCTTAGTGGCCTGGCAAGCTCCCTTAGCCATCTCCTTTGCTACTTGCTCTGAGACTGCCGTGAATTTATCAAGGCTTCCCTTCTTCACCCCGAGGTATTTTCTCTTTGCCTTGTTCGAATAGGTGATAAAGCCTTCTTTGAATACCTGGCTGGCTCCTGCGACATTCACGAGCCTGCTGGCAAACATACCAGCAGTCGCGCTCTCAGCCGTGGTAATCGTGAGCCCTTCAGTCTTTAGCAGGTCAACCACGACCTCTTCCAGGGGCAAATCCTCATCAATCGCAAATATCTTCTCTCCAAATTCGGCTTTTATATCCTTTAAGGGCTGTTTCAAGACCTTTTTTGCAGGCAAGTCTCTCGTAGAATGTGCTGTCAATCGAATCAAGGTAATGCCCTTATAGCAATAGACCCCATTGCTTTTGGCTTCTGAAATATCAGCATCTATATCTTTTGAACTACCAACCACCGATAAGACCTTTTCTTTGGCCTTCACATGATCGATCCCGCAAACTTTCAAAAATGTGCTTAACTTTGAACGTTCATCTCCTATTTCATCTGTAGAATCTTTTCTTTCTCTCATCTATTCTTACTCCTCCGAGAGCACATTTATGTTTTCCTTAATGTAGACCCCAAGCGAAATGATAGTAAGGATCAATGAAATCCATATAAATGCCTGTGTGACAGTCTGTACAATTGGAATTTGAATATTCGCTATGAGCAGGCAAATCATGACCATCTGCGAAGCGGTCTTGAATTTGCCCCAATAATTGGCCGCAATCACCTTGCCGGTAGTGGCTGCTACAAGACGAAAACCGCTGATCGCAAAGTCCCTGCAAACGATCACTATCACGATCCAGGCAGGGATCAGCCCGATTTCCACGAGACATATCAAGGCAGAGCAGACCAGCATCTTATCAGCCAAGGCATCCATGAATTTGCCGAAATTTGTGATCATATTGAATTTTCTTGCCACATAGCCATCGGCAAAATCCGTGAGGCTGGCTATGATAAAAATCGCGAGTGCCACCCATCGCCCATTGCCATGAGGATCTGCCATCAAAGCCGCTATAAAAAAAGGTATCAGGACGACTCTTAGCATCGTCAGCTTATTTGCTAGATTCATAGGATTTCACCTATCACGTCATATCCCCTTCCGCCTGTAATCCGAGCCCTTACAAAAACGCCTGTCATATACTCTAAGCGACCATGGCTTTCGGAGTCCTTTTTTTCGCCCGTGTTCAAGAAAATGAGCCCATCCACGTTTGGAGCATCTCTATAAGTTCGCCCAACATAGACGTTTTCTTCCGGTATGCGTCCTTCTATCAGGACATCAACTTCCTTGCCCTTTTGAGCCTCTGCAATATCAAAGGCAATCTCTTGCTGGACTTCCATGCAGGAATCCGCTCGTTTTTTCTTGATTTCTTCCGAAAACTGGTCATCAAAAAGGGCTGCCGGAGTCCCTTCTTCGGGAGAAAAAGGAAAAACTCCAAGCCTGTCGAATCGCATATCCTTTATAAAGGACAGCATATCTTCGTGCTGCTCTTCGCTTTCTCCCGGGAAACCAGATATCAAAGTGGTCCTTATGGCTATATCCGGCATTGCGGCTCTCAAAGCGCCAATTGTGGATTTTATGCTCTCCAATGTGGTTTTCCTGCCCATTTTCTTTAGGATCAAGTCCGAAGAATGTTGAACCGGCAGATCAATGTAGTGTACGATCTTCGGTTCAGTCCGCATTGCCTCTATCAGTCTTTCATCCACTTCTTCAGGATAGGCGTAAAGCAAGCGTATCCACACTATGCCCGGGATCTCGCAAAGCCTGTGCAAAAGCTCAGGCAATCGCTTTTCCCCATAAATATCCGTCCCATAAACGGTAGTCTCCTGCGCCACGAGGATCAATTCCTTGACTCCATCCGCCGCAAGCTGCTCGGCCTCTCTCACGAGCTCGTCCATCGGTATGCTTCGGTAGTGCCCCCTGACATGGGGGATTATGCAATAGGTACAGCATTTATCGCAGCCCTCGGCAATCTTTAAATAAGCATAATGCCCGCCGCTGGTAAGGATCCTATCCCTTTCTATGGGCAGCCTATCCAGCTTGTCCTTGAAAATAATCAGGTTGGACTCAGGGGCTTTCTCGAAAGCTTCTTTATTTGGAATGGTTTTGCTCAGGCCCTTTTCTCGGTCTTCTAATTCTTTGATTACCTCGCATAATCTGTCATAAGAAGCTGTCCCAATAATGGCATCCACCTCCGGGAGTTCTTTGCCAATCTCATCGCTATAGCGTTCTGCCAGGCAGCCTGCAAGCAAAATCCACTTCAACTTGGCATGAGGAATTGTCTTTAATGCCCCAGTCTCAATAATGGTATTTATGCTCTCTTCCTTGGCATCTCCAATGAAGCAGCAAGAATTAATGATGATGATCTCAGCCTCTGTCTCATCATCAGTAAATTCATAGCCTTCCTTCTGTAGGAGGTTCAGCATTTTCTCCGAATCTACCAAGTTCTTATCGCAGCCAAGGGATATGAAATGTACTTTCTTTTTCATTCTTCAGATTCTGGGTTCTCTATTTTCAATTCTCCTTGATAGAGCTCATCCACCGCCACAGAGAGCGGTTTCCTGCCCTTTGGGTTGATAAGGGGCCTTGCCCCTGAGATGAGCTGCCTCGCCCGCTTGCTGGTAGCAAGCACGATTGAGTACCTGCTGTTGACTATGGGTGCCTCGCCGTCCTCAACCTCAGAATTAACAATTTCCATCAAATCTCCATACGAGGGATGCAGCATAAATCCTCCTTTTTGCTCATAAGGTATCGCTTTGCACGGATCCCTATGCCTTATGTGTATCTAAGCCCTTTTATACGGACTTTCAATCATCTATATCCTTTACCATCTTCCGCAGATCTTCTCTAACTTCTTTGATGAATGTGGCTTGCCGCTTCGGAGTGAGCTTGGCAGCCTGAATCATCCCATGCAGCACCTCCGTGCAGGTCTTCACATCGTCATTAATCACGACATAATTGTACTTTTCAATGCCCGCAGACTCAACGATTGCGCGATGCATCCGCTTATTAATCACTTCTTCCGTTTCTGTGCCGCGCCCCGAAAGTCTTTTTTCCAGCTCGGCAGCCGAAGGAGGCATCACGAAAATTAATACGGAATTGGGGAAAAGCTTCTTCACCTGAAGAGCTCCCTGCACCTCAATTTCCAGGATCACATCCAAGCCTTCCCTAAGCTTCTCTTCCACAAAAGCCCTGGGAGTCCCATAGTAATTCCCTACATATTGGGCATGTTCCAAAAGCTCCCCGTTTTTGATCATTTCCTCGAATTCCTCACGGGTCTTGAAGAAGTAATGCTCACCCTCCACCTCGCCTTTTCTGGGCTGTCGGGATGTAGCAGAGACCGAAAGTGCGTACTCATCATACGTATCTATCAAATTCTTCATCAAAGTCCCTTTTCCTGCCCCTGCAAAACCAGATACAACGACCAATATACCCTTATGCTCCATCAAATTCTCCTATGTCTTCTTCAATTTCCTCGTCTGATTCGAATTGCTGTCTATCCTTAGGGACTTCTGTCCCTAAATGCCGCATCAAAGTTTCTGAAGCCAATGCGGACAGAACCACTTGCCCGCTCTCCAGAATTATTACGCTTCTTATACGCCGCCCCTTTGTCGCATCAATCGCAGACCCATTCTGCTTCGCATTTTGCATAAGCCTCTTTGAAGGGGCTGAATCCGGCTGAACGATTGCCACGATTTTATCGGCATTGACAACGTTGCCATAGCCAATATTGATAAAACTACTCAATATTCTGAACCTGCTCTCGTATCTTTTCTATCAGTGTCTTCAGCTCAATCGAAGCGTCGCAGGTGGCTAGGTCTCCAGCCTTAGAAAGAGTCGTATTGGCCTCGCGGTTCATTTCCTGAGCTATAAAGTCCAATTTTCGCCCCACTGCGCCAAGGCTGTCACCTTCCAAAATATCTTCCATTGCCTTAATGTGGCTCTTAAGCCTAACCATCTCCTCATCGACGGACATTCTATCGGCAAAAATGGCCGCCTCCATGGCTATCCGCCCCGGATCCACTAAAGACTCTTCCAAAAGCTCGTTCATCTTCTTCAACAGGTTCTCCCTGTAGGCAAATACGGCTCTGGGAGCATGCTCTTCAATCTCCGAAACTTGGGACTCCATGACTTTCAGCTTTTTCAAGAGGTCTTTCTTAAGCGCTTCTCCCTCAGTTTCCCTGGCTTTGACCATATCTTCCAGTGCCTTAGTAACCGGCGGATCCAGTTCATGCCAGATGGTCGATAGATCCAGCTTCGTTTCCTCAGTCTGGAATACTTCCGGAAGGCTTGACAGGGAAGAGACCTTTATATCGTTCTCCAGCCCAAACTCAGATGAAATTTTCTTGAAATAGCCGTAATAAGCCTGAGCTATGCCTCCATTGTATCGGACTCCCATCGGCTTACTTGATAGATCCTCAAAGAAGATAAAAATATCAACCTTGCCCCTTTCAAGGTACTGCCTAGTGAGATTCCTTACCTCGCTTTCAAGTGAAAGGAGCTGGCGCGGCAGCTTGATTCCAAGCTCCAGGTAGCGATGATTCAAGGATCTCATCTCTACCGTGAATTTATGCCCCTTTGTCTCCATTTCCGAGCGTCCAAAGCCCGTCATGCTTCTAATCATTAGTTTTCCTTTCAAACGCAGGCAATCGCCTGGGATTGAGCAGCAACAAAAAAATTTTTTTACTTGTCTTTCCGCCACAGAGCATTAACAGCGGAAAACTATCCAGGTATTTTGAAGACTCCTCAACCGCTCTATTATAAATTAAAAACAAAGATTCTTCAATGTGGAAAAGGCAGTAAAAGCCAGAAATAAAAAAAGCTGTAGGGTAAACCTACAGCTTTTCTAATCAGCAGCTCGTATCGGAATCGAACCGGTGTTTCCGCCGTGAGAGGGCGGCGTCTTAACCCCTTGACCAACGAGCCACAACAGATATTATAATATCACAATGTTTTTTAAAATGCAAGCATAAATTTGATTTTTTTTAGAAATTCCCAACTTTTTTAATGCGGACCTCCGCCCCCGGGTCCTCCACCCGGGCCTCCTCCTGGACCTCCATGGTCACTATGCCTACCTTCACCGCCTGATTCATCCCTGTGCTCTTCTTCGCCATGAGGCCTTTCTTCGCTTGAATGCTTTTCATTGTGATCCGGTCCGGCCTCTTCTGACTGAACCGCTGCAGGAGCGCTGTCAGAATTATCTCTGGGCGGCTCACTCTCTCCTCCCGATTGCTCCCGCATATCGGCAGGCGGTTCCTGGCTTGGATTTGAAATTTGCGTTTCTGCATTGCCAGGGACTTGACCCGCAGCATCGGATTGCGACTGATTCAAAGGACTATTCGTCTCAGGCTGAGTTTGATTCATCGGATTTTGACCATCGACAGCGACTCCTGCTTGATCCATTATATTTTGAGGATTCGCTCTAGGCTGAATCTGATTCATTGGATTCTGGACATTGTCGGCGGGTACAGTCTGATCCATTGGATTCTGAACATTGCTTGCTGGTGCTGGCTGATTCATTGGGTTCTGGCCATTGCTTGCTGGTGCTGGCTGATTTATTGGATTATGTACATCGCCGCCAGATGCCGACTGATTCATTGGGTTCTGACCATTGCTTTCTGGAACTGAAGGGCGAATTGGATTCTGACCATCT
>JAGBNY010000105.1 GCA_017634175.1 Lachnospiraceae bacterium | reverse complement strand
TTTCCCAAAGCCATACTTCATAAGCATCTTGCCCTCATGCAGTCAGCGAGGATGGAAGCGATTCATCACGAGACCGTCCATGAGGACAATTTCCTCTGCATCCCCCCTCTATATCACACTGGGGCTAAGATGCATTGGTTCGGGTCTCTTTTTACGGGCAGCAGGGCGGTGCTTTTGAAGGGCAATTCCCCTGAGAGCATTTTCCAGGCGATTTCAAATGAAGGCTGTACTATTGTTTGGCTTTTGGTCCCTTGGGCGCAGGACATTTTGGCAGCCCTGGACTCTGGGAAGCTGGATATTAATGATTATAAATTGAGCCAGTGGAGGCTGATGCATATTGGCGCACAGCCGATTCCGCCAAGCCTGATCAAGAGATGGCTGGAATACTTTCCTCATCATAAATATGATACAAACTATGGACTCTCAGAGTCCACGGGTCCCGGCTGCGTCCATCTGGGTATGGAGAATACTAGGAAGGTCGGCGCAATAGGCGTGCCTGGCTATGGGTGGAAAACAAAGATTGTGGATGAGTCCGGTGAAATAGTCTCACAGGGAGAAGTCGGGGAACTCTGCGTCAAGGGTCCCGGAGTCATGGTGGAATACTATAAGGATCCGCAGGCGACGGCCGAGGTCTTGAAGGATGGCTGGCTGCATACCGGAGATATGGCGAAGCAGGACGATGAGGGCTTCATCTTCCTGGTGGACAGGAAGAAGGACGTGATCATTTCGGGGGGAGAGAATCTCTACCCCGTGCAGATAGAGAGCTTCCTCGCTGGAAATAACAAGATTCATGATGTGGCAGTAATCGGACTTCCAGATGATAGGCTGGGAGAAATAGCGGCGGCCATAATCCAGGTGAAGGAGGGGATGGAGCTTTCTGCCGAAGAAGTGGATCGCTTCTGCCTGGATCTGCCAAGGTACAAGAGACCCAGGAAGATCATCTTTGCCCCTGTCATAAGGAACGCAACCGGAAAAATTGATAAGCCTAAGCTCCGTGAGATTTACTGCGGTGAGAGGCTGGTTGAAAGACAAAATATGTCATAAAAAAAAGGGCGGCCCTGGGCTGCCCTTTTTTGTGCTATAAGGAGCTGTAGAAAAATAACTGTTCAAGATTGCGTAGGATTTTTCGTCGAGAGTGTGGCGCATAGCATGCGCTTGGGCAGGGTGAGGGCGCATAGCGTAATCTAGCAGGGGGCTTTTCCCCCTGCTAGACCCTTTATAGCGCAGTTTTTCTGCGCCTGAAATTAATTGCGAAAAGGATACCAGCTATGAGTCCGAAAATAGAGGCTATAAGCCCTTCGACTGATTCCTTGGAGGGAGGTGAAGCGGTCTCAACCACTTCTAAATCGGTATCCGTTCCTTCGTGAAAAAAAACGCTATTGCCCGGCCCTATGCCATTGAAGCTCATTGAGGGGCGCATGTCGCCCGGCATCCCGTTCTCGCTTAAAAACAGATGGTCGCCGCCAGGCCCTCCGCCAGCGCCGCCGTGTCCAAAACCGCCCATGCCGCCACGGCCGCCGCCCATGCCTCCGGGTCCATTTCCTGCGCCAGAGCCAAGTGAAGCGGTCATGCTGGTCAGAGTGATTTCTTCCTCAGTTTCACCAAGCGTCATTCTATAAGTCTCTCCCAGTCTCATTTCAGGAGAACTCATAATTATCGAGGTGAATGAATAGGGCACCTCATAGGATAGAAGCTCTTTTCCTTCTGAATCGTGAAGAGCCGCAAGAGTCCCATCTTCTGTGCTTTCTTCCAGGTTATACATGAAAGAGGGCTGGGATGAGCCGTCTTCGAAATTTTCTGCCATTCCTGAGCCGCCACAGGCTATCACAGTACCCCCGCTTACTGTACAGGTACCGCCGCTTTCGCTGCCGCAGTCCATGGCATTATTGCTGCCGCT
Organism: Lachnospiraceae bacterium; assembly: GCA_017634175.1. GTDB lineage: Bacteria > Bacillota > Clostridia > Lachnospirales > Lachnospiraceae > NK4A144. The sequence continues at coordinate 10,053 of JAGBNY010000105.1, read as the reverse complement.
GCCGATAATGCTTATCCTGACTGTGCCGCCGGTAATCCTTATGTCCCCGTTCGAGTCCAGTCCATCGGCATCTCGACCATCCTTATTAATGATTGAGACATAGCCTCCGCTTATCAGGATGTAGGTCTCTTCTGTCTCAGTATTTGACGTATTTCCTGGATTCTGACCGCCATTGCCCGATAGTCCGCGGTTTCCGTGTCCCATTCGGTTCCCTCTCTGCCCCATGGAGACACTATCCGAGGAAAGAGACTCATTATTGAATTCGCCTTGCATTCTCTGGTCGTCTGGGTTTCCGCCCATGCCGCCAGGAGCTCCGCCGTTCATCCCGCCGCCTGGTGCTTCGCCATTCATTCCCCCGCCTGGAGGACCTCCGATTGCAGAGTCGCTGTTGCCATTGGCATTGATGCCATCGTCCTCTGGATATATCTCAATGTCGCCATCGGAAATCTCTATTATCTTTGCTTCTATTCCCTCATAGCACTTCGAAATGAGAATGTGTCCGCCCTGAAGCATGGCCTTAGTGTCCGAATGTATGCCGTCATCTCCTGCTGAGATCGTGAGGATTCCGCCGGTCATAGTCACATCCGAGACGGCGTTAATGGCATCGTTCCCGCTTTCGATATCGAGGGTGCCTGTTTCCATATAGAAAAAGCCATTCTCCCCGGTTACTTGGACCCCATCGTCTTCTGCGTTGAGGGTCAATTCGGCCTGCCTTAATCTGAAGCTGTCCTTTGCATGAATCGCATCGCATCCGGCCTCGATTTTGATTTTGCCGTCCGTGATCACCAGGTCATCTTTCCCCTCGATGCCATGCCAGTACGCTGCTTCTATATTGAGAGAACCTGGACCGTTAATCGTGAGGTCGTCCTTCGTGAAAATGGCCCCGTATGTGCTCCCATCGGCTGAAGGAATCGAACCTGCGCTGCAGTGCAGATGGTTCTCGTAAGACTCTGAGAGGGTCAGGAAAACCTTGTCCGCCTGATTCACCCTGATGCAGGGCTCGCTGTTGCAGCTTATGGAGACGCCGTTCAGGATAAGGAAGACCTTCGAGGATTGAAAGGCGTCCACTATGATGCTGCCGTTATTGAGTGTCCCTGAGATAAGATAGGTCCCGCCATTCGATATGTAGACCGATCCATCTTCCTCAAAAGCGCTTACGCCGGAAATCTCAGCGGAATCTCCATTTAGGACTATGGTGGTGGCGCCCTCAAAATCGGTCTTTGGGTTCAGGTCGTTCGAGGTAAAGAAAGCCGTGCCCTCGTGAGCCTCAGAATCCTGATCGGAAATTACTTCTATGCCGAAGCTTCTGCCGTTCATGAAGAGCATGGTTATCAGCACTGTGCAAAGGGTGACGGCAACGCAGATCATGTCTATGGATTTATGCGTTGACATTTGGTATTCCCTCCTTACCCCATGTAATCGCCATTATAACTTACAAGTACCGCACTCTGTACTCCGTCCATGTTTGCGATATCGTTTATAAAGTCCGTATTATCGTCCTTTAATCTGACTTCCTCTGTCAATTCTATTGAGCCTTTTTGTGCGGTCTTGCTCTTAACAACGGTCTTCAGGCAGTGAGAGGTGAGGAAGCCTGTCGCCGCTTGCTCTGCTTTTGAGTCATCGCAGCGGATCACAACTATATAGGGGTCTGCGCTCTGACGCTTGTTTGCGAATATCAGCAGGATTAACCCTATTATCACGCTGCCAAAGACAGCCAACGGGATGAGTCCTGCTGCGAGGACTATGCCCGCAGCTATGGACCAGAAGAGGAAGGCGATGTCCAGGGGCTCCTTTATCGCTGTACGGAACCTCACTATGGAAAGGGCGCCGACCATACCAAGGGACAGCACAACGTTGCTCGTCACCGCTAGGATTACAAGGGTGGTTATCATTGTGAGGGCAATCAATGTGACTCCGAAACTGGAGGAATACATGACCCCGGAATAGGTCTTCTTATATATATAGAAGATAAAGAGGCCGAGGCCAAAGGCCAGGATCATGGCCACGGCCATGTCCAAAATGCTGACTGAGGTTACGTTGTCCAGAAAACTGGATTTGAAAATATCATTAAAAGTCATGGTTTTCTCCTTGCATATTTTAGAAGTCTTATTTTGTCAGGCTTCTTGATTTTGTGAGATAATGATTTGTCAAGCGGCTGCCCGTGGTTGCGCGAGCGGGCATTTGAAGTTCGATTGATTAGCCATATACGCGGCACTGCGCATATTTTGAAAAAGCTGATACCCTGCGGTTCGGGACCTGCACAGCGTCCCTTATGACGGATGGCAGGAATTCATCCCATTTCACCTCCAGGATAATGGGCGCATCTCCCGCTGGAACTGTGACACAGTCGGGATTAAGAAAATCCGTGCAGTTTAGCCCGGTTCTGATATTGTAGTCCAGTGTCACTCGGACATTTCCCGGGGCGTAGATGAAAGGCTCTCTGGTGTAGTCCACGATGGTCTTAGCGCGTAAGCCCGGAGAAATCATCTTGCAGTAAAGCTCTTTTACTAAGGGGCGCTCGGAATCCATCATCCAATCGAGGTCCAAATCTACGATTTTTTGGGCTTCTTCATGGGACAGCAAGGCCGAAAATTTGGTGCCCAGCCCATTCGTCTTGCTCTTTTTTTCCAAATGAATCAGCGAAGTGTCGTTATTATAATACCTGATACGGAATTTTTCCCGCATATTCACTCCGTCCACCTTCTCCCTCAGAGCCTTGTCATTCATGTTGTCCATATAAAGGCTCCGAATCAAATACTTGCCGTCCTTGGCATGAGGGTCGGGGATAGCGACCGCGTTCATGCGGCTCTTAATAGCGAGATAATCGGCGTAGGAAATAATATGCTTCCACTCGTGCCGGTACTTACCCGACATAAAATGACCTCCTTATAATTTAAATTTTACTATTGACATCTTATGATTAATTAGAGTATAATTCAATCTCGTTCACAGAGAATTTAGAAAATAGTTTTTAGAGATTCGTTTTCTTTGTGTCATAGGTTTGGCGAGATAGCTCAGCTGGCTAGAGCACGCGGTTCATACCCGCGGTGTCGAGGGTTCGAGTCCCCCTCTCGCTACTTCAAGGGGCTTCATGCGCGGCAGACGCATGAAGCCCCTTTCGTATGATTAGGGTTTTTGCTTATTCGTTACTATTCACGGTCAAAAAAGCTGACCGTAAGATGAATGGTTGACATTTTTATGCAAGACCTTATAATCAAAGAAGAGTTTTTGTGTTTTGAGCAGATAATCATGTAGATTCAATGGAGAAAAAGCTTTAAGATGGATCAGCCAGTTTCAATCAAGGGTGTCAGGTCGGGAATAGTACTAAAGTTGGATGGAGAAAAGGACTTCAAGGAATTGAAGCCTATCATAGCAGAGCGGTTTCAAAATGCCGCATCTTTTTTCGGAGAGTCGTCTATAGTGCTCTCAATCGAAGGAAGGGATAGCTCTGATGAAGAAATTGACGAGATCCTTAAAATAATCGAAGAAAATACGAGGCTCGATATAGTTGCCCTTGCGTTTAAGGATGAGGAGCAGGAGAAGAAATTCGAGGAAATCCTTAAGAAGCATGCGGTTTCGGCTGATGAAAAGAAGAAAAAGCAGAAAGACCGCACAGAGGATGCGATTAGGGCTATCGAAGAATTCCGCAGATTAGACCGCAGGGGGGCGGAAATCCATGTGGGCACTCTGAGATCTGGCGCAAGCTACAATACAGAATACAGCCTGGTTATCCTTGGAGACGTGAAGCGAGGCGCAGAGGTGACGGCCGGCGGCAGCATCTTCGTTTTGGGCAGTATGCTCGGGACTGCGGGGGCAGGAGCCCTGGGAGATCCGGAAGCTTTTGTGTGGGCTATGCACCTGGATCCTCTGCAAATAAGGATTGCGGACAGGATAGCAATCTCGGAGGATCAGCAGGACATGATTCCAAGCCATTCGTCGGTACTTATGGAAACAGGCCCGGAAGTTGCTGTGATCTCTGATGGTCATATAGTCATAAAAAGATATGATTGGACCTTCTTGGAGACTTGCAGTTTCCTCATGGATAAGCCGATTAAGCACCAAAGATGGGACGAGAAAGAGGGCAAGTACAAGGACATTGACGAGGAAAGGAAAAACTCAAAAAAGGATAAGGACATAGATGCTGATACTTCGAAAGAGGTGAGTGATAAGCCAGATTCTGATTCTGGAGCGAAAAAGGAAGCAGATGGATCCGTAAAGGAGGATGTATCAAAAGATGAGTGAGGTTATAGTCATTACCTCCGGCAAGGGCGGGGTTGGAAAGACCACCACGACCGCCAATGTCGGCACGGGGCTTGCAAAGTTGGGTAAAAAAGTGGTTCTTGTGGACACGGATATAGGTCTTAGGAATCTCGATGTGGTCATGGGTCTTGAGAATCGCATAGTTTATACCCTATACGATGTGATAGAGAAGAATTGCAAGCTTCAGCAGGCGCTGATAAAGGACAAAAAGACCGATAAACTGTACTTGCTTCCCGCACCGCAGACCAAGGACAAATCTGCGGTAAATCCTGAGCAGATGAAAAGCTTGGTGGATGAGCTTCGAAAGGATTTCGACTATGTTCTTTTGGATTGCCCGGCTGGCATAGAGCAGGGATTCAAGAATGCGATAGCAGGCGCTGACAGAGCCATCATAGTTACGACTCCGGAGGTTTCGGCAGTAAGGGATGCTGACCGTATCATAGGGCTCTTGGAGGCGAATGAAATCCGGAATATCCGGCTGGTGGTTAATCGCTTGAATATAGACATGGTGGACGATGGCAACATGATGAATGCGGCCGATGTGGTTGAGATACTTAGCAAGGACTTGATCGGGGTCGTGCCCTATGATGAAAAAATCGTGATCTCCACTAATACCGGCATACCTCTTGCAGGGGACGATTCGGAAGTTGGCACTGCTTTCATGAATATTTGCAACAGGATAATGGGAAAAGAGGTGCCATACCTGGAATTCAGCCGAAAAAAAGGATTTGTCAATTGGTTTAAGAGTCTGTTTGGGCAGAGGTGAATCTTATGAATTTCATGGATTTCTTCAGAAAAAAGAGTTCCAGCAACATTGCCAAGGATCGTTTGAAGCTGGTGCTTGTATCGGACAGAGCCAGCTGCACTCCTGAAATAATGGAGAGGATAAAGAATGACATTATTGAAGTCTTGAATAAATATGTGGAGATAGATAAGTCGGGACTTGATATAAAGATTACGCAGGTGGACGCTGAGAACAGCACTTCAGGCACTGTGCCTGCTCTCTATGCGAATATACCCATAAAATCCATGAAACATGCGGTCTGAAGAAGAGCTTCCAAAGGATTACCCAAGCCATATAAGGCAGGCGCTGGGGCAGAGCGGTGAGAGGCTGATCCGGTCGTTTGCTGAGGACAGGACTTATGCGCTGCGCATCAATGAGATAAAGGCGGGTGGAAAGAGTCAGATCTCTGAGCGTTTTTCGCTTGAATCCGTGCCGTGGTGCCCGGATGGCTATTACTATCTGGATAGCGAGAAGCCTGGCAGACATCCTTTTCATGAAGCGGGAGCCTACTATATTCAAGAACCCAGCGCAATGGCCCCTGTTGAAGCCTTGGAGCTTAAAGGGGCTTTGCGGGTCTTGGATCTCTGCGCCGCACCGGGCGGGAAGAGCGTCCAAATAGCCGCTCGTCTGGGTAATGAAGGCATCTTATTCTCTAATGAGATTGATAAAGACCGATCTCGGATACTTTCATCGAATATAGAAAGGATGGGGATACGAAATGCGATAGTGCTGAATGAGGCGCCTGAAAGGCTATCCGGTCTTTTCATAGGGTTCTTTGATAGGATTTTGGTGGATGCGCCTTGCTCTGGAGAGGGAATGTTTCGTAAAGAGCCGCAAGCGGTCAAAGAATGGACTGTGGATTCTCCGGAATTTTGCGCAAGGCGGCAGAAAGGGATCCTGCGAGAGGCGGCAAAGATGCTCAGCATAGGCGGTATCTTGGTTTATTCCACCTGTACCTTTGAGCCGGTTGAAGATGAATGGATGGTTGAAAGCTTTCTTGAGGAACATGAAGAATTCGAATCTTTAGGCATGCGCAGGCTCTTACCGTATGAGATCAAGGGGGAAGGGCATTTTTATGCGGTATTGAAGAAATGCCGCGATACCTTAGATAATTGCATGGGCGATGACAGGGTAATCTTAGGCAGGTCTTGTCGTGGGACTCATAAGCAGCATAGGGGACGAAGGCCGAGCGGTAAAGCGGGGGATAAGGAAAGAGACTCCGCTTTGTCCCTTTGGAGGGATTTTGTCAAGGCGGCAATGCCCTGCTGGAACGAGGAAAAGTTCATCGATAGGCTTTCCCTGATGGGAAACCGACTTTGGCTGCTTCCGGAAGAAATGCCTGATATGATGGACTTAAAGGTCATAAGGACTGGGCTTGAATTGGGTTCTGTAACCAAAGGGAGATTTGAGCCGGCCCATGCTCTTGCCCTATCTCTCGGAAAGGAAGACGCACGAAATCAGATCATCTTGGATCCGGAAGGGACGACCGTCAGCAAATATCTGAATGGTCAGACGCTTTCTCCTGATGAATTGGGGGCTGCCCCTCATAAGGGATGGTATCTCGTTTTTGCAGGAGACTTTTCGCTTGGATGGGCAAAATTTGACGGTAGGATATTTAAGAATCATTATCCCAGGGGACTAAGGAAATAAGGCGAAGATTAGAATAGGAGGAAATCGTGGCAGAGGGTGAAAAGGCAAAGAAAGAAGATAGTGGAAAAATGGTAGTAGATGCTTCTCAATTTGCGAAGTTATTGGAGCAGCAGGAGAAGCAAGTAAAATACTCCAGGTTTGCCGCAATATTTACGGCTGTGATAGCCGCAGTCATGGTGATAGTCGCTGTTATCGTGGTGCCGGAGGTGTTGAACCTCATAAAGCAGGTAGATACCACTATCGTACAGGTCGAGGAAACGATAACCCAGGTAGATGCTACCATTGCGCAGGCTCAAGAGTCCGTAGGAAAGGTCAATGAGACGCTTGACAGCGCTAATGGCATGGTGAAGAGCATTACAAATACCAGCAATAACGTAAATGGCGTGGTCACGTCCAATGCTTCGGACATCTCAAAGGTCGTGAAGGATATCTCTCAGGTAGATTTTGAGGGTCTTAACCAGGCCATAAACGATCTTCAATCTGCAGTTGCTCCTCTTGCCAATATGTTCAGGAGCTTCAGATAAGTGAAGGCGATAGCGGCGGTAGATCGGGAATGGGGTATAGGCCTTTCAAATAAGCTCCTTGCGCATATCCCTGAGGATCAAAAGTTCTTTAAAGAAAAAACGATGGGTCATATTGTGATTATGGGGCGAAAAACTTTTGAAAGCCTTCCGGGAAAGCGCCCGCTAGACGGCAGGGAGAATATCGTGCTGACCCGAAACAAAGATTTCCGTGCAAAAGGGGTTACGACTGCATCGTCGATTTCTGAGCTGCTTTCTATGCTGGGTGACAGACAATCTGAAGCCTATGTGATTGGCGGCGGTTCGATATACGAAAAACTTCTGGGTTTCTGCGATACTGCCTATATCACAAGAATAGATAAGACCTATGAAGCGGACACCTGGTTTCCTGATTTGGATCAAGATGCCAATTGGGCGCTTAAGGAGAGACAGGAAGAACGGATTTATTTTGATATCGTGTATTTCTTTTCTAGATATGAGAGAATTGGGGCTTTTATTGGGGAGGGACAGAAATGTCTATATTGAGGTTGGAGCCCGCATATAAGGACTTTATGTGGGGCGGCAGCGTACTGAAGAAAGAATATGGAAAATCTAATTATCCCGGCTATGTCCTCGCAGAGACCTGGGAGCTTTCTGCGGATCCGGATAGCCCGGCGAGGATCACGAACGGGGAATACAGAGGCGTAACTTTCGATAAATTCGTGAAGGAAAACGGCGCAAAGGCACTGGGGACGAATTTTGATGAGAGCAAAGAATTTCCGATAACCGTGAAATTCATTGATGCACATCAAAATCTTTCGATTAAGCTTCATCCGAGCGATACCTATGCGGACCAGCACAATCTTATCAAGGGAAATGATGAATGTTGGTACATAATGAAGGCACTGCCGAATGCGGGCATATTCTATGGACTCGAAAGGGATTTGAGCAAGGCGGAATTCGAGCAAAGGATCAGGAATAATACTTTAAAGGATGTCATCCATTTTCAGGTCGTGAAGCCCGGAGAGGTCTATTTCTCGGGGCCGGGTCTGTTACATTCTATCGGAGCCGGAGTGGTCGCCGCGGAGGTGAAGCAGGCGAAGCAGGTAAAGTATCGGGTATATGATTATGGCAGGGTGCAGCCTGATGGCACGCCGCGTCCACTCAGCATTGAAGAGGCCGTGGAAGCCGCAAATCTCAAGGCCGGAGCCCCTCAATACAATTTCAAGCCGCATCTTGTAGATTGCAGCAAGTTCATTCTCGATGAGATAGAAATCGAGGGAGAAGTGACTCTTTCCACAGACGGGACTTCTTTCCATCATCTGCTTTTCCTTGATGGAGACGGGGTTCTTATCAGCAGTGGATCTGATTCGAGGATGGAGTATGTGAAGGGGAGCAGCATAGTAGTGACGGCAGATCATGGCGAATATCGTCTGAAGGGACGCGGGCTGGCGCTTCTCACATCGATTAAAAAAATGTAATTGAAGCTGCCTGTACGGTTGGAAGTGCTGAAAGGCACTTTCAACCGTACAGGCAGGATTAAAGGATTTGCAGATCCTAAAATATAAGCAAAGATAGCGAATTCAATGTTTTGGATAAAACCAATCTTTTTTACCCGGGTACTTTTATTTAGCCGATAGTTCTGAGGCTTTGAGGAGAACTGTAGTGTGCCATACAGGGATGCTTGGGCGCTTAGGACAGATCTATAGCTTTCGATGGGCTATGGGGAAGGAGGAAAGGGTAATCCAAAGTGTGATTCGTTGTCGGAGGGGATTATGGCAGCGGACAGCACTTTAGTATCGGCTGTTGACCGTATGAAAAAAGGTGAGGAAGAAGGCTTTAATTACGTTTACTCCCGAACCTTTAACTATGTATACTTTCGTGCTCGTTCCATTATGAAGAACGAGGATGATGCGCGCGATCTGACCCAGATTGTATACATGGAAGCGTACAAGTCAATCGGAACGCTCGATTCGCCGGAGAATATATTCTCCTGGCTGGGCGGGATTACCTACAGGCAGGGCATGAAACTGTTTAGGAAAAAAACAGATGTGCTTCTCGATGAAGACTTCGAAGGAGTCTTTGAAAATATCGTGAGTACGGACAAGGATACCCAGCCTGAATTATCTGCTGAAGGCCAGGAACGTGCCGGCATAGTCAAGGAGGCGATTGAGGATCTCCCTGAAGTCCAAAAAGCGACAGTCATTGCTTATTATTTTGATGGCATGAAGGTCGAGGAGATAGCCGACATGATGGATTGTTCTTCGGGGACCGTGAAAAGCAGGCTGAATTATGCCCGCAAAGCGATGAAAAAGTCCTTGATGAGGAATCCGAGGCTTGGACGGGGTAATGAGAGCAGTGCGGAGCGTGCCCTGAAGTTATTGAGCTTTCCTGTCATTTTTTGCGCAATTCAAAGCATGTCCGAGAATACAGTAATGGCTGCACCGGCAGCTCAGGCTCTGTATGCTGGTATATGCAAAGGGATTGGCTTGACGGCCGGGTCGATTATGTCGGCAGCGGCTGGGACAGCAGTGGCAGGGGCGGCCGGGAACGGTCTCTCCGCAATTAGTTCGATTGGATCAATAGCGGAAGGTTCTGTCTCGTCAGCTTCCATAGCGGCAGCAGGAACGGCTGCCGGAGTGAGCGGGGCTGCGATGACTGGGACTGCTACAATTGCTGGAACCGCTGCCGTGGCGGAAGCCGGGGCGGCAATAGGCAGTGCGGCGGTTGGTGCAACGACTGCAGGGATGACCGCAGCGACGACGACTGGTGCCGTGGCTGGGACTGTAGCGGCTGCGGGAAGTTCTATCGCTGGTTCAGCGGCTGCGGGAAGTGCAGCAGCGGCGACGGCTGTGGCAG
>JAGBNY010000104.1 GCA_017634175.1 Lachnospiraceae bacterium | reverse complement strand
ATCGGATCCACAATGAATACTTGGGAATGACCCTCGAATGGGGCTTTGAGTCCCCTGTTGTCCTCTTCTCCAAGGAAGCCTGCTTCTGGACAGATTTCCATCAGCCCCCTATAGAGCGTGTCCTGGACCAGCTTATCGTACTTCGTCACGAAATTCGCATGACCCTGCTTTTCCGATATCCCGAGGGGAGCCCCCTTGCAGCCTTTAATGATCTCCCCGCAAGCCCTCGCAAGCTCGATTATCTTATCTTTCATAAAACCTCCGAATCCGCTTAAACAAGCACGTCGCCGGTCTGCGAGAGTCCGCCCCTGGTGCGAGGCCAGCGGCCGCTTGCTTTGTCAGTAGGTAACTATTCAGAACCCCCTACCCGCTACCCAAGCAAAATTTGCCACCTGTACGGATGGAAGTGCCTTTCGGTACTTCCATTCACCCCCAAAAGACTCGCAAAGTAAGCGCTTCGCGCTCTGCTGTCCGCTGCCCGGGACTGTTTGCCCGTTTGTTGCATAATATCGATTTTAATTGCGATAAATCGCATTAAAACCGATATTATTCGGCAACCGTACAGGTGGAAAATTTGATTTCTTAATCGATTTCAAATTTTGATTAGGTATCGGGGCGATAACGATAGTTACGTCAGTAGTTACAAATCTCTTTATTTAAATACCCCTAGCGCCCTAAGAAGCAGCATGGTAAGCAGAACGGGGGCGATGAAACGTATCATGACCACATAAAGGGTCTTTCTGGTGAAGACTTCCCCGTTCTTCGTGGCCTCCCTTATCACCGTCTCCGGCTTCAGGATCCACCCTATCAGGACGCAGGTCCCGATCTCGACCACAGGCATCAGGATATTATTGCTGAAATAATCCATTATGTCCAAGATCTGCCCGGTAGAGCCATTCGGCAGGGGGACCTCGAAATAGAGCGCGTTATATCCCAAGCACACCAAGGCCCCAAGGAGCAGGGCAATTCCGCCCTCGATCAAGGTCGCCTTTTCCCTTGAAATCGAGAAATGCTCCATCAGGGACGACACGACGGCCTCCATTATAGAGATCGAGCTGGTCAGGGCCGCAAATAAGACCATTATGAAGAAAGCGGCTCCCAGGAATCCCCCGATCACCCCCATGGATTCAAAAATATGCGGCATGGAGACAAAGAGCAGGGAGGGGCCGGAGGCATCCATTCCCTCTCTTCCCATGAAGACATAGACCGGGAGTATGATGATGATCCCGGCCATGAAGGCCACAAAGGTGTCGAAGATTTCGATCTGACCGACCCCCTTGAACAGGTTATCCTCGTCCCTTAGATAGGACCCGTAGCTAATCATTATCCCCATCGCAACGCTGATCGAATAGAAAAGCTGCCCCATTGCCTCCATCAGGACCTTCACGAACTGCCCGATTGTAAGATTGTGAAAATCAGGGATGATATAGACCGCAAGGCCCTGGAGCCCGGTCCTAACGGCCCCGCCATCTTCTGAGCGGAGAGTCAGGGCAAATGCCGCTATTCCTATCACGCATAGGATGAGGATCGGCATGAGTATCTTTGAGATCTTCTCAATGCCCTTATCTATGCCTTTATATATCACAAGGGTATCGAATAGGACGAATAACCCCATGAAAAACAAGGGCTCGATGGTGCCGCCAATGTAATTTGAAAAGAAGCCATCTGCGCTAGCCGCCTTGCCGGCTCCGGTCAGATAGACAACGCAATACTTCATGACCCAGCCTCCGATTGCGCAATAATAGGGCATTATCAGGAAGGGCACCAAAACCGCGAAGAAACCCAGCCACTTGAACCTTGGGTCCAGCTTGCCATAGGCCTTCAAGGGACTCTGCCTGGTCTTTCTCCCGATAGAGACTTCCGTAATGAGCAGGGTGAAGCCGAAGGTCAGCACCAGGATTAGATAAATGACCAAAAATAAGCCGCCGCCATTTTGAGCTGCGAGGTAGGGAAACCTCCAGATATTCCCGAGCCCAATCGCGCTCCCCGCGGCTGCAAGCACAAAACCAATAGAACCTGAAAACGAACTCCTTTTCTCTTTCATACAAACTTTTCCTTCATGCTTTCTGCTGCAGGATTTAGAATCCTTAATCAAAATCCAACAGCATAGATTTTTTTCCGCCCTTCAAAGGGAGCAAACAGTCCATGTTAATGGACAGTAGAGCGCGAAGCGCTTGCTTTGCGAGTCTTTTGATGGCGGCATCTATGCCAGGCGCCTTGCGAATCTCATTTAAGGAGCTGTAAACAAATTGATTGAGCATCTTTTTCGAGATTGTAGGACGGGATGAGGGCGCATAGCGGGCGATGCATGAATGCATTTATGTAACCGAATCCCGACCTGCGAGATCGGAAAAGAAGGCAGGCAAGATGCTCAGATTAATCTGTTTACAGATCCTTAGCAAAGCCTTGACATAAAGAGTTTATTATAGCAAAAATATTGTCTTGTGAAAAGCTGGATTTAAATGTAAACTATTAGTAACTATCGTTACCGCCCCCAATCAAATTCTGTTCGGTGTGGGGAGGGGGTTCTGAATAGTTGCAAAACAAAAAGACCCTAAATCCATCTAAGGAGGTACCTTTTATGAAGCTTTCAAGAGCCATGGAACTTAAGGGGGAGATCAAGGTCCCCGGAGACAAGTCGATTTCTCATAGAAGCATAATGCTTGGAGCCATCGCAGAAGGCGACACCGTGATAAGAGGCTTTCTCAAAAGCGCCGATTGCAATTCGACGATCAAGGCCTTCAAGGCCATGGGAATCGAAATCGAGGAAGAAGAAGATAAAATCATTGTCCATGGAAAAGGACTTCATGGGCTAAGAGCCCCTGCCTCCTACTTGGACTGCGGGAATTCCGGCACGACTATCCGGATATTATCAGGGCTGCTTTCGGGACAGCCATTCGAGAGCGTCCTGACCGGGGATTCCTCGATTCAGAAGAGGCCGATGAGGCGAGTCATCGAACCCCTGCAGCAGATGGGGGCTAAGATAGAATCAATGAAGGGCAACGGCTCGGCGCCCCTTGCTGTCCATCCCTCATCGCTTAAAGGCATGAATCTAAAAACCAAGGTCGCCTCGGCCCAGGTGAAATCAGCCATCCTAATGGCGGGGCTCTATGCGGATGGGCCCGTTTCAGTGAGGGAACCCATTCTATCCCGGAACCATACGGAAATAATGCTGAAATCCTTCGGAGCTAAGATAAGCCTAGGGACAGTGGACGACCCGACTACGGTACTCGAACCGGGCAACGCCCTTGAAGCCCGTGAAATCAATGTGCCGGGCGACATTTCCTCCGCGGCCTACTTCATTGCGGCGGGCCTCATAACGCCTGATTCTGAGATCATGCTTCGAAACGTGGGTATAAATTCGACCAGGGACGGAATCCTTAGAGTGCTGAAAGAAATGGGGGCAGATATCTCCCTCTTTGACATAAAAGAGACTGCGGGAGAGAAATGCGCGGATCTTCTGATAAAGACATCACACCTGAAAGCTGCCAATATCGGAGGAGAAATCATCCCCTCTCTGATTGATGAGCTGCCGCTCTTAGCCGTGATCGCGACTCAGGCAGAGGGAACAACAGTTATTAAGGATGCTGCGGAGCTAAAGGTAAAGGAATCGGACAGAATCGCCCTCACCGTAAATGGGCTAAAGGCCATGGGAGCCGATGTCACCGCTGCGGACGATGGGATGATAATAAATGGCCCCACCCCTCTCCACCATGCCAAGATTGCGACCATGAAGGACCACAGGATCGCGATGAGTTTCTCGATAGCCTCCCTGATAAACCAAGACGTCCAAAGCGTCGAGATACTGGACTCCGGGTCCGTTGGCATCTCCTATCCCATGTTCTATCGGGACCTGGATTCACTGAAGTGAACCCCTATCAAATACGCTGATACGAACCCAATCCTTCTCAGGCAATTCCTCAAAGGTTCCGCCATAAATAATGGTTCCATCATCCTGGCGGCTTACGCGGACGACATTGATGACAGTCGTTATCGTGTCGCCAGTCCAAAGCTTTATATTTGCTTGATATTTAGATCCATTGTCCAGCTCCATTTCGCTTAAAAAGCCTATGCCGACTCTGGATATGTCCAGTACCTGGACTGAGATTTCATCTAAAATTTCTGACGAGTCCGGTTCACCGAACTCATCAACCTTGGTGAGGGTGATAACTATCCTCAGATCCATCCTGTGGAATTTTCTTCTCTCAATAAACAATTCTGCCATGATAAACACCTGGAAAGTATCAATTCTGCCCCATTACCCAAGCAAGACCTGACCGATATCAAGTCTTGCCCCGGGTGATGGTTTACACAAGGAAACTATATAATCATCATCGCATCCCCAAAGGAGAAGAAGCGATATCTTTTCTCTACTGCCTCCCTATAGGCCGCGAGGACTCTCTCTCTGCCCGCGAAGGCTGAGATGAGCATGAGCAGGGTGGATTCAGGCAGATGGAAATTCGTTATGATCCCGTCCATTATCTGGAACTTGAAGCCGGGATAGATAAAAATATCCGTGTCCTCCCCATCAACTTGCCGCAGGAGGCCTCCCTTAGCGGCTGATTCAAGAGAACGGCAGCTAGTGGTTCCGACCGCAATTACCCGTTTCCCGGAAAGCTTAGTCTCATTGATCACCCTCGCATCTTCCTCAGAAATGAAATACTGCTCAGAATGCATATGGTGGTCAAGTATATTCTCTTCCTTGACCGGGCGGAAGGTCCCGAGCCCCACATGGAGGGTGACATTGGCTATCTTGATCCCCTTATCCCGGGCCTTTGACAAAAGGTCGTCGGTAAAATGCAGTCCCGCCGTTGGGGCAGCCGCCGAGCCGTCCACCTTCGCATAAACTGTATTGTATCTCGTTCGGTCCTTGAGCTTTTCATGGATATAGGGAGGCAGCGGCATCTCTCCGAGCCTGTCCAGGACTTCTTCAAAGATTCCTGAGTACGAAAAATGAATCTTTCTTCCTCCATCCTCAGAGAAATCCACTATCTCTCCGACAAGCTCCCCATCACCGAAGCTGACCCTTGTCCCGGGCTTCAGCCTCTTGCCTGGACGAACCAGGCAGTCCCATGAATCGCCTTCAATCCGCCTCAGAAGCAGAACCTCTGAAATCGCCCCCTCTTGCCGCTCTTCACTGCTCTTAGGGAGTTTTCGCCCGATCAGCCTGGCGGGTATGACCCTGGTATTGTTTAGCACGAGGCAGTCGCCGGGATCAATGTAATTTAGGCAATCCGAGAATTTCAAGTGCTCGATTTTCCCGCTGGATCTCTCTAAGAGCAGAAGCCTTGACTCGTCCCTTTTCTCTATCGGGTGCTGCGCTATAAGCTCCTGCGGCAAATCGAAGAAAAACAAGCTTTTCTTCAGGCTCATGACCTAAGCTCTATCCCCATCCTTTCAAGCCCATTCAGTATCTTCTTCATCACGCCCTGGATATCCTCTTCGGAAAGCGTCCTCTCCTTATGCCGGAATACCAGGCTATATGAAATGGACTTATAATCCTTCTTTATCTGGTCTCCCTCATAGAGATCGAAAAGCGTACACTCTTCAAGGAGCTTCCCTCCTCTTTGGATAAGGAGATTCTCGATTTCGCCTGCAGTCACCGCCTTTGGAACTACCATTGAAAGGTCTCTCGTGACAGCCGGGTACTTCGCAAGTCCTGAGAAACGGACGCTTAAATCAGCGAATCCTTCAATCGTGCTGAGATCAAGCACTCCAACATAAGCTCTCTCACCCAGTTCATAATTATAAAGTACTTCCGGATGGACTTCACCGATGAATCCAATCAATCGGTCCTTGAATAATATGTCCGCCTGTCTCCCCGGATGGAGGGTGAGCCTGTTACCGGCTTTGAAGGCAGGCCTTTGAATACCGATAGAATCCAAGTATTCCTCGATAACCCCCTTCATATCGAAGAAGTCTCCCTCTCCATAGAAACCCAGGGTCAATACGGACCTTTCATCGGGCAGCTCTTCCAGAGGCAGGCTCTTAGGAAGATAGATCCTCCCGAGCTCATAGAGCCTCACATTCTTATTCCTGCGATTATAATTCAGGGAAAGGGCATTCAATATCCCATTCAAGGACTGCGTCCTCATTATCGAGAAGTCCTCTCCCAATGGGTTAGAGATTTTTATCGCTGCCCTTTCCGGCGCATCGGGTGAAAACCTTAGCTTATCAAAGACCTTCGGGCTCTCGAAGGAATATACATAGGACTCGGAGAATCCGGCTCTTTCGGCGCACTCTCTGGCTGCGGCGGAGAGCTTTAGCTTCATTGAAAGCTTCCCGGCGCTGCTGCCGCCCTTCGGCAGAGTGGTCGGGATCTTGTCATAGCCGTAGAATCTCGCGACCTCTTCAGCAATATCCGCGAAACCAACCAGGTCCTGCCTGAAGGTGGGACAGATCAGCTCATTTTTCTGCGCGTCCACCTCTATGGAAAGCCTCTTGAAATAAGAAAGCATATCCTCTTCGGGAATGTCCGTTCCAAGGAACTTATTTATCCTGTCGCTCTCAAAAGGAATATGTCTTTTCCCGGGCAGCTCCCCATGTATATCCACGGCGCCCTTCAGCACGTCACCGCAGTCCAGCTCTTCCACAAGGGCGCAGGCCCTGTTGATCGCTAAGATGGCATTATTGGGGTCCAGGCCCTTCTCAAAGATGCCGGAAGCGTCTGTCCGAAGACCGAGCCTCTTAGCCGATTTTCTGATATTGGGCCCATTAAAGGTCGCAGACTCAAAAAGCACATCATGGACAGACTCCGTGATCTTTGAATTCTCGCCGCCCATGATCCCGGCGATTCCGATGGGCTTGACCGCATCGCAGATCATCAGCATATCGCTGTCCAGTGTCCGCTCCACGCCGTCCAGGGTCATGAATTTCTCACCATCCCTGGCGCGGCGGACGATGATCTCAGACCCCTCTATCGTACTCAGATCGAAGGCATGCATTGGCTGGCCGTATTCCAGCATCACGTAATTCGTGATATCCACGAGGTTATTGATCGGACGTATGCCGGCCGACCGAAGCCTCTTCTTCATCCAATCCGGGGACTCGCCAAAGCGGATATTCTTGACCACCCTGCCCACGTACCTGCTGCAAAGCTCCGGGTCAGCAATCGAAATCCTGACGCAATCAGAGGCCGACTCAGAGGCATTGAGTCCTGTTTCGGGGACAGCGGGCTCCTCGAAAGGCAGGTTGAAGGTCGCCGCGGCCTCCCTCGCTATGCCCAGCACGCTGTAGCAATCCACCCTGTTTGAGGTAATCTCATACGAAAAGACCGTGTCCTTAAGCCCCAACAGTTCAAGCGCATCGGCTCCCGGGGCCGCGTCCGTCTTCATGACATAAATCCCGTCCTCTGCCGCATCGGGGAATACGTCCCGGCTTTGACCCAGCTCTTCAATGGCGCACATCATGCCATTGCTCTCAATTCCCCGCAGCTTCCCGGCCTTTATGGGTATCCCATCCTCGGGAAGAGGGCCCCCGTCGTGGCCCCCGGCCACCTTGCCGCCTGAGAGCACGACCGGCACCTTGTCTCCCTCTTTCATGTTGTGGGCCCCGGTCACGATCTGGATAGTGCTGTCCCCGATATCCACCTGGCAGACCACAAGCTTCTCGGCGTCCGGATGCTTTTCTATGGACTTAATCTGTCCAAGCACTATTCTTTCAAGGTTCTTATCCAGTCTCCTAAAGCCCTCGACCTTGGTGCCAGTCATCGTCATGGCATCCATGTACTCCGAGTCCGTCTTATCGAGCCCGGGTACGTAAGACTTTATCCAATTATAAGAAGTATCCATGAATTCCTCCCATTAAAACTGTTTTAAGAACCTATAATCGTTCTCATAGAGAAGCCGCATATCGTCGATTTCATATTTCAAGAGGGCTATCCTCTCAAGCCCCACCCCGAAGGCGAAGCCCTTGTACCTGACCGGGTCTATGCCGCTCATTTCCAGGACATGGGGATGAACCATCCCGCAGCCCAGGATCTCTATCCAGCCCTCTCCTTTGCAGAAGCGGCAGCCCTTCCCGCCGCATTTGAAGCAGGAGACGTCCATCTCTGCGGAAGGCTCGGTGAAAGGGAAGTGATGAGGGCGGAATTTGACTCTCGTATCCTCTCCGAAAAGCTGCCTGGCAAATTCAGCGAGGGTACCTTTGAGATCCGAGAAAGAGACTTCTTCATCGATAAGAAGCCCCTCCACTTGATAGAAAGAGGGAGAATGTGTCGCATCCACCTCGTCAGAACGGAAGACCCTGCCCGGAGAAATCATCCTGATAGGAAGCTTCCCCTTCTCCATCTCATGCACCTGAGTCCCGGAGGTCTGGGTGCGAAGCAGGATCTTGTCGGTAATATAGAAGGTATCCTGCTCATCTTTCGCAGGGTGCCCGTCTGGGATATTCAAGGCCTCGAAATTGTAGTAATCCAGCTCTATCTCACGCCCCTCGGCAATCTCATATCCCATTCCTGTAAAAATGCGTATAATCTCGTCCAGGGCTATGGTAATCGGATGCCTGGACCCAAAGACCGGTCTTTTGCCCGGCAAGGTGACGTCTATGGTCTCACTTCGGATCTTGGCCTCTCTTATGGACTTATTGAGCTTCAGCTTCGCCTCTTCAAGCGCTGACTCAATCTCCTGCCTGGTGTCGTTCACTAGCTGTCCTATCTTTGGCCGGTCTTCCTTTGAGACCTCCTTCATGCCCTTAAGGACTTCAGTAAGCTCGCCCTTCTTGCCTAAGATCTTTACCTTTATCTGATTCAGCTTATCGAGGCTCTCATCCTTCAGACTGTCTTCCAAGGATTCGAATGCCTGCCGCTTGATTTCCTCAAGCCTGTCTTTAATCATATCTTCCTCTCAAAATTCAATACTGCCTAAGCGGATGAATAATCTCCGATTATCCATCCCCACACCCTAAATTCGCAAACTCGCGCTAATAAAACGTAAATATTATCAGCCCGCTACTGTCTGCTGAGCAGACTGTTTGCTAAATTTAAGTGAGGGTTGATCCAACCGCTCAGGATAAAAAAATAACCCAAGACGCCGATACCCCTGCCCATTGACTCCTAGCAAAAGCTAGGTGGGTATCCCAAACTAATCTTCTGTCTTCCGCTCCTACGCGGGGTCTTGCCCCGTGTCCTTTTTATCGGCGGCGGCCTGACATAGGACTTCGTGACGTCGGACTCCCATTTAAAGTAGATGTAGGTTCAAATAAAACAGGGATTGTCGCACGCCCCAGGCGTTATTAGATTATACTTCCATTTTGCCAATCTGTCTATGAATTTTTCCACCTGAGCGGTTGCCGAATAATCCTCCCCCTAAACGAGCAAACAGTCTGCGTAAGCAGGCGGTAGAGCGCGTAAGCGCTTGCTTTGCGAATTTAGAGCGTGGGGATGAATAATCTTCGATTATTCATCCGCTCAGGCGGGAATTTTTCAGACTCCAAAATGCCCCTACAGCCTGAAAAATTTTCCACCTGTGCGGTTGGAAGCACCCATGGTGCTTCCAACCCATCCCCAAAGACTCGCAAACCCGTGCTTCGCACTCTACTGTCCACTATCGTGGACTGTTTGCTCGTTTTTGGGGATGGGTTGCTCGAATAATATCGGT
>JAGBNY010000103.1 GCA_017634175.1 Lachnospiraceae bacterium | reverse complement strand
CATTAAGAGAGTCATAGATGAGACTATATCTGCAAGATGCTGCAATAGTGTCCCATCATAGGTAACAATGATTGATGAAGCTCCATCTGGATAGACCCTCACTCTCCCATTCTCGCCGCTCCCATCCAGAGCAAGCTTCTCGCCCTTTTCATTCCTCGCGGCGTAGCCTAAATAATAAACAAAGGGAACGTCTACGTATCTTTCATCGCCCTTTAACCCTTCTATAGAAAGGCTATTTTTTGTCCTATTTACCGATCTCTTATTCTTATTGCTGTCATAATAAAGACCGGCGTCATCCGTAAGCCTATGCCGGCTTTTCACCGTGAGAGGAAGCCACTCACCGCCTATCACTTCCTCAGTATATCGCCCAAAATCGAAGTAGTCATCAGAATATGAGTAATAGCCCTGAGAAAGAGCCTCCATATTAGAAAAGGACGTCGATATGAAAAGAGCCAGCACCAAGCTTAAAGCAAAATTCTGTCCAATTATGCGTATATTTTCGCAGCCATCCTGTACCAAGCTTGCACCTTTGTATTCTTCAATAAAAGCCCAGACATAGATTCCGCCCGCAAAGGCAAAAAGAATGGAAGACCCAATGAAGAGACGCCAAGGGAATTGCACGAAGCTTAAGGATTCCGAAAAGCGCTTCCAAGGAAAGAGACCAGTAGTCGAAAGGATGAGAATAAATCCCATTATAGAGCAGAGGTCAGCGAACTCTACACAATACCTTGGAGCAGCCGAAAATCCTTCACCGGAGCTAATTCGATATCTCCTATTAAGAAAGATCCCCGGCAGCAATAAGACCAGGATTCCAATTCCCATGCTGGGCCACTCTTCAGTAAAAATGTCCTTAAAAAGCATCCTCTCATGAAAAACATCGAAGGAAGGAATCGAATATCGAAATTCTCCTGATTTAATCTGCTCCATCATTGGGAGCCAATAGAAGCAGGTCAGGGCAGCCGATATCATGGCAGTAATTGCAAGCGCAGCAGTAGCTTTTCTTACCGTTTCAAGGGACTCCTGTCCCTTTTTTTGAAGGAGCTGCCGCCAGAGGAAAAATAGATATCCCACCACGTTAAGTCCCAAGCAAAGCACAAAGGAAAAAGTATGACAGAGCAAGACTCCCGCCATCCCAAGACCTAAAAACTGCGGCTTCCTGAATTCATCGAAAATCAGGCTATAAATCCCCGCCAGGACCAAAGGGATAAAAATAAAGGCTGTCACCTCCCCCAAAGCCGCTCTTTTATAAATATCCCCCAAATGGTACTCAGAAAGGGTGAGGGCAATGGCACCAACCACAGCAGGGAATCTGTCCCCGGTGATGTACTTAATGCTAAAGAAAACTGAAGCAAAGGTGGCTATGATACAAAGACCCAAGAATATATGGAAGGAGGCATTTATTCCAAGACCCATTACCCTGAGTGCGGCCGGGACATAGAGCAGGAAATCAGGATAGAAAAGCGAACTGGCATAGCCCTCTCCACCGAAAAACAGCATATTAATCCGAAGGAAAGGACAGCCAGCCTCTATTCCGGTTTTCAGCGCGTCTATCCTGAGCAGATGATAGATTACGTCATCCCCATTCACGCAATTCACGGTGAAAAGCGGCGCGCAGCAGATGATCAAGGCAATGATAGAAGCCGCCGCCATCACTTGCGCACCAAGATCATGTGGATTTCCGAGGCAAATTCTCCCTTGTCTACCACTTCCTGAAGTGAGTCCATCAAAGGCATGAAGCGTTTCGCAAAATAACCCTTCAATTTCTCGTTACCATTGGCAGCAAGCTTGACACAAAGCATCCTATATAAGTCCATTATATCCGACCCAAATTTCCAGCTCGCCAAAGCCTTGAAACCCATCCGCTCTGCAAGATATTCAAGGGACTCATCCGTGAAGAGATGGGTATGAGTCCCGCCCGCATGCCTATTATAGCAATCCTGATTGGCCGCCTCTAAAATACAGCTAAGCGAGAACATTGGAACGGACATATATACATATTGGATATGACTATTTGAACGGACAGCTTCAATCACCCGGTCCAGGTTCGTGATATGCTCCAGTACTCCAATGAAAGAAATCACGTTAGATGAGATGCCCGAAATGACCGAAAGGATCTTTGCGCTATCGGCCTGAGCTATGACATTCTCCCCAATCATCGCATTCCCAAAATCCACCTGGGCCTTTGAAATCTCGATTCCCTTCGCATCCACGTGGAAGAGCCGGAGAGCCGAGACGAAGTAGCCCGACCCGGCGCCGTCGTCCAGGACATGAATATCCGAATTCTTTATCCCCCGGTCATTCAGGATATTGAGGAGGAACTGCGCCTTCGGGATATAAATCTCGTCCCGTCTCTTTATGAAAGCCGCCCTGTCCTTTTCACTGTAATTATGCTCATAATCGTCTTCAAGATAGACCGCTTTCTCAAAATCTCTTGTGTCCTCATGGGCGCTATTCACATGGCCGCAATTCGGGCAGAGGTAATAGGCCATCCTTTGGCTCTCATACAGGATGTCCCCCTCTATCGGCTCATGACAGATCTTGCATACCTTCCTCTTAGGCTGGCGCAGAAGCGCATCCGCCTGATGGGCGGACATTTCCAGCATCTCGCTGTTTTGCGTAAAAAAGTCCTGTTTTATAGACATCAAATCCCCAAAGGGCTTGCCGTACAGTCTGCGTTTCATATAACTGCCTTTCGTTCATAAACTGTTAACAAAACATTTCAAAATCATTAACTCAGAAAGCAAGTTTTATACATTTTCTTTTAGTAATATATTAACATCAAAGCAAGCGAGTGAAGAAAAGCTTTGAAACTGAAATAGTCATCTCCTAGTTGCATTAATAGAACTTTTTCATAATATGCCAGGCACCTAGTGCCTGGCATCCTCCCTTTTAAACGCCTCCTTATTCTACAGTCACCGATTTAGCCAGATTTCTCGGATGATCCACGTCATAGCCCTTTCCAACGGACACATAATAACCGAATAGCTGCAATGGAATGATTGCGAGAGAATTCGTGAACCAGGAAGCAGTCTCAGGCAGATAGATCACATAGTCCGCCACCTTCTCTATGTCCGTATTGTACTCATTCGTGACCGCAAGCACGAAAGCCCCTCTAGACTTCACTTCCACTATATTAGATACTGTCTTGCTGTATAAGTCCTTTTGAGTCGCGACCGCAGCGACCAGGGTTCCCTCTTCGATAAGGGAAATCGTCCCATGCTTCAATTCTCCGGCTGCATAGGCCTCAGAATGGATATACGAAATCTCCTTTAATTTCAAGGACCCTTCCATTGAAATCGCATAATCGATTCCCCGTCCAATGAAAAAGACATCTTTCGCTCCCACATACCTATTCGCGAATCTCTGGATGCTCTTCTGCCTGGCAAGCAAGAGCTCGATCTGATCCGGTAGCCTCTTCAAGTCCTCAATATAGGAATGTAATTCCGTACTATCAATTGTACCTTTAGCTGAAGCGAATTTCAAAGCCAGCAGATATAGGGCAATCAATTGGGCGCTATAGGCCTTTGTCGTTGCAACAGAAATTTCGGGGCCGGCCCAGGTGTACATTACCCTGTCTGCTTCCCTGGCTATGGAGCTGCCAACCACGTTTACTATTGCAAGCACCTTGCAGCCCCTTTGCCTGGACTCTCTAAGAGCCGCCAATGTATCTGCCGTCTCACCCGATTGGCTTATCACAATGACGAGATCCGTCTCATCCAAGATAGGATTCCTGTACCTGAATTCTGAGGCTATGTCCACGTCTACGGGCACCCTCGCCATCCCCTCGAAGACGTAGCGTCCGGTGACTCCGGCATGGTAGGCGGAGCCGCAGGCCACTATATGAATCTTCCCAACAGCCCTGATTTCCTCATCATCCATCCCCAGCTCCTCGATGAAGATTTCATCGTTCTTAAGCCTGGGCATGAGAGTGTCACGAACGGTACGCGGTTCCTCATAGATTTCCTTTATCATGAAGTGGTCGAAACCGCCCTTTTCAGCCGCGTCCTGATCCCACTTGATCTCCACAGGCTCTTTCGTGAGTTCTTCACAGTCGGAATCATAGAAATGAATTTCATTCTCTGCGAGCCTGACTATCTCCTCTTCCCCGATATAGTAGATATTCCTGGTATATTTAAGGAGAGCAGGGACATCCGAAGCTATAAAGGCTCCCTCCTCGCTGATACCTGCGATCAATGGACTGGACTTACGAGCCGCATAAATCTCTCCGGGATGATCCTTGAAGATTATCCCAAAGGAATAGGCTCCCTCAATCCTGTGCAAGGCCTTAGAAATTGCCTCCAAAGGATCGCCCTTATAATAATAGTCTATGAGCTGAGGCACCACCTCTGTGTCCGTATCGGACTTGAACTCATAGCCCTTTGAAATGAGCCTGTTCTTCAATGCGATATAATTCTCAATTATCCCGTTATGTACCAGGGCGATCGTCCCCGCCGTATTCGTATGCGGATGGGCATTCACGTTCGAGGGCTCTCCGTGGGTCGCCCACCTGGTGTGACCTATCCCCGCAAGCCCCGGCATGGTCTCCCCTCCATGGGTCACTTCCTGCAGGACCCGCAGCCTCCCCACAGCCTTTGAGACATTGATTTTCTCACCATCGAATATGGCTATCCCCGCCGAATCATAACCTCTGTATTCCAGCTTGGAGAGCCCGTCCAGGATGATCGGAGCCGCCTGCCTCTTTCCAATATATCCAACTATTCCACACATAATCTTTCCCCCTCTTAAGGCAGATTAAGAAACCAAAGCCCGTTCACAGTCCCTCTGAATTCTTTCCATAACCAGCATGCACGTCTTCCGGTATATATTTCTTGTCCCAATATCTGGTCCAATATCCCTTATTCATTGTGCATGAAAGGATCAGCTTCTTGGGAAGCCGCTCAAAATTGAGTCCCATTTTATATCCGCAAAGCCTGAAAGCGCAGTAGACAAGGAAGCTTGGCAGAAGATAAAGTTTCCCCTCAGATTTCAGATGATTAAGATACTCCTTCACAAAGCGCTTGCCCTCTCCGGTGCTGGACACAGTCTGGAACACTTCCGGGTGCTCCGCCTGGGAGACTCCCAAATCGAAATTCCTCTTGAACTGTTTCATTAATGAATAATCATGAGAATGAAATACTGCCGCTTCTGAAGCATAATAGACCGCTTTTCCGGTCTGAATCGCCTTTGCGGCAAAAAGCATATCCTCATTGAAGATAGTGAAGGGAATGAATTCACCCAAGAGATTCCAATCCGCCCTCCTATAGCAGGCGCTGACATTTGAGCAATAGTAGGCCTTAATTCCCTGAGTCTCTATGGATTCCGAGTCCTGTATCCTGGACTCTTCCGGATAATTGAAGTGCCTTGCAAAGGACTCCAGCACCCCGGCACTGCTTTTCGGCAACTGCCTGGCATAGGAAACGCTTACCCTTATGTCCTCCATGGGACGAAGCAATTCCTCTATGAAACGCTCATTTGCCGGAACCGCATCCTGGGTCATATATATGAGGAACGGGGCAATTGAGTATCTTGCAGCATAGTTCCTGGATTTCCCATGATTGAATTCCCTCTTGGAAATATGGTGTATCTCCAGGTTCTTATATTTATCCGCGAATGAAGTCCCAAAGATAAGCGATAGGAGGTATTTCTCCTCGGTATTCATTATGATTATTTTTTTCGGCGGTATCGTCTGACCCATAAGGGCGTCCAAAAGGTCGAATAGAGTCTTGTCCGGCTTATAGGTCATGATCACCACATCAACTATTAATGACATATATAGAAAAACCGATGTCGTAACCGGCATCGGTTTATGAGAGTCCCCCTCTTTTATAGTCCATTCTTTTGTCGGTCTGCAGCAATCTTGCTCGATATATTCTGAACCGCCTGAGACGGAGTATATTCAGAATCCCCAAAAAGGAACTCATGGAATTCCTTGACGTTCTGGGCAAAATCTTCCGCCACAACCGCGCTCCCAGCCTTGCCCATAGCGCCAGTCACCCTCTCAAACGGGAAACCGCTCTGCTCTGCAATGCTGTAGGTGGCGGCCTTCGCCGCATATTCGACAAGCTCCGCCTTGGAGAAGCTGGTCTTTATCTCAGGCAGGACATCATCTATGATGGCATTCAGTTCTTCAACGCTGGCGCTCCTCGCCTTATTCGCGACCTGGGTCAGCACCAAGCGCTGTCTCTCAGCCCTCTTGAAATCGTCCCCCTTGGTATAACGAATACGGCAATAAGCGACTGCCTGCATGCCGTCCAAGGTCTGCAGTCCAGGCTTCTTGACCTTAGTCATCTTCCTGCCCGATTCTTCCGACATTGTGGTCTGATAGTCATTCAAGAAATGGATTTCTTCCTCAGTAACATCTATCTCGACGCCGCCAACATCATTGATTATGTCGATCAGAGCCCAGAAATTCACTGTCACATATTGCTCGATATCCATGTCCAGATTGGTATTCAGCATCTGCACAGCCTGATCCGGACCCCCCGCAGCATAGGCGGAATTCGCTTTATTGTAGGTATCATTCCCTATATTGCAATAAGTATCCCTGAATATAGAGCAAAGCTTGACTTCCCCTGTGGTATTATTCAAAGAGGCAACCATAATCGTGTCCGATCTGGCTCCCTTATCCAAGTTGCTGTCCCTGGAATCCACCCCGAAAAGAGCGATATTGGTATAGCCATCCATCTTCCACTCATCTTCTTCTATCGTTTCAAGCTGCTCCTCTACTTCCTCATTGACCTTGGCCTTGACCACGCTGGTTTTATTCCCGGTATCCGCCTTGTCCAATTTATATACCACAAAGAGCACTACAAATAGCAGAACCATCACAAAGATTTCCAAGAAAAGAATGATGATCTGTCTTCTCTTACGATTTCTTCTGCTTCTACGACGTTTTTTTTGCATTTTTCAAATCCCGTTAAAGCAGGACGGATGATCCCCCCAGGCAGATAAACTGCCAATCACCTTCCAGATATTTACGTAAACCAAACTTCATGATTATAAAACACTAAAAACCCCCTGTCAACCTTGGATACAGGGGGTTTGAAATAAATTAGTTTGAAATTTTTTCTATGGCCTCGCTCAGGCTCTCACAAATAAGCGACACGCGGCGTGAAAGCTCTTCCGATGGCTGCATTAGGTCTGGCACCATCACCGTAAATGCGCCCGCTCGGAGCCCGGCCTCCACCCCATTTATGCTGTCTTCAAATACATAGCAATCGTGAGGCGGCAAGCCCAGCTTTTCAGCCGCCTTTAAAAATATCTCCGGCGAGGGCTTTCCATGCTGCACATCCTGACCGCTCACAAAATCTGCAAAATATCCCCCAAGACCAGATTTTTTCATGTATTTATCTATGACCGCTCTAGGCGAGCTGCTTGCGAGAACACAGGGCACATTATTTTCCTTAAAAAATTCCAGTATCTCCCGGGCTCCCTTTTTTAGAGGGAGATTGCGATCCATCTCGGCCAAGGCCTTTTCCCAGGTCTCATGAATGATTTCTTCCGTGGTCTCTCCCTCCGTACCATAGTACTTAGAGACTATGTCTCTGGTCCCCTGCCCGGAGCTGCCCATTATCTCCTTCGCAAAGGCAGGGTCGAGATCGATTCCATGTTCCTCGGCCGTCAGCCTCCAACTCACCTGATACGCCCTCTCAGAATCAAAGAGAAGCCCATCCATATCAAAAATAGCGCCTTTTTTCATTATAATTTACCACTTGTAAAAGAAACCAGACAGGATTTTACTTCATGCTAAACGGTGGCGGTCAGCCCTTCTTTGGGAGGGTGTTCGTTCCTGCACCCTCTGAGAAAGGGGGTGATGCCTATGACGACAATAGATTTTATTTCTATTGTTGGATACACAGTCACGATCTTGACGTTTGGGATCTGGCTTGGCAACAAATGGAAATAGCCGCCCAACCCCAGCCCGGTATGGCGGCTATCCAAAATTCGTGTTGAGGGTTAACCGTTACTAAATAGTGTGACGGTAAAGTCCTGTTTTTTATTTATCGATAATAATCCCATTTTGCAGAACTGTCAATAGCCTATATCCTTTCCGTGAATCTCCTAAAGGCCTCTTTGCCCTCATCTGTACGTTTATAGACTCCTGCATCCTCTAAGACATGAAGGAACACTATCCCTATCTCGTGCCTTAGTATGGAATCCAGCGAATCGGAATTTATATCTTTATAGTTCCCAATGAAATCACTGACCCAAGCGGCATGCTTCTCAATCTCTGGTATCTGAGAAATGTCCTTGCCCTCAAGGATGGCGCGCTTTAATATATCCATCTCCTGCTGGAGCCTTCCCGGAAGCACCGCAAGCCCCATGACCTCTATGAGCCCGATATTCTCCTTCTTTATATGGTGGAGCGGCGCATGAGGGTGATATACGCCCAAAGGATGTTCCTCTGTAGTTATATTGTTCCGAAGCACCAAATCCATCTCGAATTTTGCGCCCCTCTTCCTGGCTATCGTGGTGATGGTATTATGGGGTTCCCCATCGGTCTCAGCCAAAATGAAGACGCTTTCATCGGTATACCCTCTCCATTTGGCAAGGATCCTGTCCGCCAGATCAATCAGCCTTTCCGGTTCCTCATGCTGAATCCTGATAGCCGACATAGGCCACTTTATTATCCCTGCCCTCACGTCCTCAAAGCCCGAAACCTTGAACTCATACTCATATTCCGCCCTGGCCATCGGGAATTCATAATGACCTCCCTGGAAATGCTCATGAGAGAGTATTGAACCGCCCACTATAGGCAGATCCGCATTGGAACCCAGGAAATAATGCGGAAAGGCTTCAACGAAACTAAACAGCTTCTTAAATGCTTTTTTTTCTATCACCATCGGAGTATGGCGCATATTTAGCACGATGCAATGCTCATTATAGTAGACATAGGGCGAATACTGAAAGCCCCAGTCCTCTCCCGCTACAGTAATCGGTATTATCCTATGATTCTCCCTCGCAGGATAGTCCGCCCTGCCGCTATAGCCCTCGCACTCCCTGCACAGGAGGCACTTAGGATAGCCCGTCTGTTTGCTCTTTCCTGCTGCAGCTATCGCCTTCGGGTCCTTCTCGGGCTTGCTTAAGTTTATCGTGATATCCAAATCACCGTACTCAGTCTGAGTTTTCCACTTCAAATCCTTACTTATGCGGTACCGCCTGATGTAGTCGGTATCCTTAGAAAAAGTATAGTAAAAACTTGTGGCAGCCTCCGGGCTCTTCTCGTATTCTTCATGGAATTTCCTAATGACCTCCGAGGGCCTCCCGGCCAAGAGCCCCATAAGCTTGGTATCGAATAAGTCCCTAAAGGTAGTAGAATCGTGCTCTAAAAGCCCTGCCTCAGCCGCATAATCATCCAGGATTTTGAGACTTCTTTCCAGATAGTCCCCTATCTCGGACTCAACTTTCCCAACCTTCTGTGCTTCTTCTATGACATTATCTTCCGTAAAATCAACCTCATATATATGAAGCTCGTTTATGATGCTATTCAAGGCCCATGTAAGGTCTTCCTTTTCTATAAGCTCAGTCTTCAAGGCATAGGCCGCAAGATTCCTGATTCCTTCCTGTACCAATGTAATCTCAGACATTTTGAGCCTCACCCCTCTCCATAGCCATTTGGATTCTTCGACTGCCAATTCCAGGAATCCCTGCACATATCATCCAGATTGTACTCTGCCTTCCACCCTAAAAGCTCTGCCGCCTTATCGGACCTACTATAGCAAGTGGCAATGTCTCCGTCCCTTCTGGGCTTTATGACAAAAGGCAGCTCATGACCACAAGCTTTTTCAAAGGCGTGGATCACGTCAAAGACCGAATAACCGTTCCCGGTCCCCAAATTGAATACTGAGACGCCCTCTTTTTTTGCAAGCCACTCAATCGCCTTCACATGACCCCGGGCCAAGTCCACCACATGGATATAGTCCCGAACTCCAGTCCCATCCGGTGTAGGATAATCATTTCCAAATACGTTAATCTCCTTCAATTTGCCCACGGCGACCTGCGCCACATAGGGAAGCAGGTTATTGGGTATGCCCTTTGGGTCTTCTCCTATAAGTCCTGATTGATGTGCTCCTATTGGATTGAAATAGCGAAGCAGGACAACGTTCCACTCGGGATCAGCCGTATGTATGTCTGTCAGAATCTGCTCCTGCATCCACTTAGTCCAGCCATAGGGATTCGTGCACGTCCCTTTCGGGCAGTTTTCCGTAATCGGTATCTCAGCAGGATCCCCATAGACTGTTGCCGAGGAGCTGAAGATGATATTCTTGCAGCCGCAGGAACGCATGACATCTACCATATCGAGAGTCCCGGCTATATTATTCGTATAATATTCAATGGGCTTATGTACGGACTCACCCACTGCCTTCAAGCCAGCAAAGTGAATGACTGCCTCTATTCCCCTTTCTTTATCGAATATGCTCTTCAAAAGCTCTTTATCCGAAATATCGCCCTCATAGAATACTGTCTTTTTTCCCGTGATCTCTTCGACCCTGTCCACAGCCTTCCTGGAGGAATTGGAGAGATTATCCAATATAACGACCTCATATCCACTATTCAAAAGCTCTACGCAGGTATGGCTCCCGATATAACCAGCCCCGCCTGTCACCAATATCTTCATTTTCGTATCCGACCTCCATTCTTATTGTTTCTTACAATGTAGCTATTCAGAACCCCTATTCCACGCCTTGCAAAATTTGCTTTCTTAATCGATTTTGGCAATCAAATCGCTCTCGGACCGTCTCCGGCCGACACTATATAAAAGGTGCAGTCCATTCCAGTGGCTTCATGGTAGGCCCTGCCCACTTCTTCCTCGAACCTCGCCCTGGAATCGCTCTTAACCAGAGAGACCGTACAGCCTCCGAATCCGCCTCCCGTCATCCTGGAGCCAAGCACCCCGTCTATCTTCCAGGCTTCCTCCGCAAGGATATCCAGCTCCCTGCAGGACACCTCATAATCATATTGGAGGCTCTTATGGGACTCATTCATGAGCTCTCCAAACCGAACTAAATTCCCCGATTTTAACACATTGACAGCCTCAATCGTGCGGAGATTCTCATATACTGCGTGCTTCGCCCGCTTTAAGCAGACCGGGTCCGTGATAGCCCCTTTCACGCTTTCGAATTCTTCTGCGCTGAGTTCCCCCAAAGCCTTGATATTCATCCTGCTCTGTATGGCCTTTAAGGCTGCCTCGGACTCCCGTCTCCTGTCATTATAGGCAGATCCCACAAGTTCATGTTTCTTATTGGTATTCGTGACGATGATGTCGATGTCCTTTAAGCCCAGGGGCGCATATTCGTACTTAAGAGTCGCCGTATCCAGAAAGATCGCATTGTCAAGCTTCCCCATGCTGGACGCGAACTGATCCATGATACCGCAGTTCATGCCATTATATTGATTCTCTCCCTGCTGCCCTATGAGGGCCAGGTCCACATTCGTCACCTTGTCGAAGCCAAATAAGTCCCTAATTATGTAACCTGTCAGTACCTCCAACGAAGCGCTTGAAGAAAGCCCCGATCCATTTGGGATATTGCCATATACGGCCATGTCGAAGCCGCTTTCAAGCTCCATCCCTCGTTCTTTAAATGCCCAGATAACTCCCTTTGGATAGGCCTCCCAGCCATCCTTCCCCTTTGGATGGAGATCGTCGATAGAGGTCTCTACTATCCCGGAATCCGGGAAATTAACTGAGAAGAAGCGCAAGACCCTATCATCTCTCTTTCTCGCCGCCGCGAAGGTTCCGATTGAGAGAGCGCAGGGGAAGACATGGCCTCCATTATAATCCGTGTGCTCTCCAATCAAATTCACTCTGCCCGGCGCAAAATATACCCTTGCGCCTTCTTCACCAAAGGCCTCTTTGAAGGCTTCTAAGACCTTTTCTTTGTACTCTAATTCTGTATTATCCATGAATTCCTATATTCCCTTCATATAAAAACTAAAATTCATGCGTCTGCTGCTATCCAATAAATACTCAGGATGGGTCTTTGCCCCCCAGGAATCGTCCCCGCCAACGCCCATCTGTCCGGCAGAAATACGGATCACTGTATAGTGAATCGCAGGCAGCTCGTAAGCGTGTGCTGCCGCCTCTATCTCGTGAGGCGTCCAGGGACAGGCCGAGAAGGACATTGGAAGAGCAGCCTTGCCCTTTTCAGAACTATAGGGGTTTTTATTCTCCGGGTCTCCCGCAAAGATAAGCCCCCTCCCTCTAAGGTCTGTCACCTTGAAAATTCTAGTTCCCGCATGATTTCCTGCTTCCTGCGGCAGAGAGTAGCGGGTAAGCTGATCTCTGACCCTCCCTGAATAAAGTCCGATTTTCGCACCTGACATCCTGTCCACATAGGTTTCATCGGATCCGGGACCATACCAGGCAATGCGGTCATAGTCCGCATCCATCTTGAAGATTATCCCAAATTCGGGCATTTCTCCAGGAATCTCAGCATGTTTTTCATAATCTATGCTTATCTTCACTGTCCCATCTTCGAAAACTTCATGCGTCAGCCAATATTTGCTGTCTTTCTGCATCGGCAGGAAATAGGGGTAAGAAACCTTGATATTATCCTCGCTTTCCTCTATCTCCGGCAAAGTCTCCAGGGTATAATGATTCCATTCCAAGTCCAATTCTTTTCGGTTTGTGGCATAAAGGCTTGCCAGCTTCCAAGCCCCGGACCTAATAGGAAGCATGCTGCCCTGGTCATTTTGGGTTGGTGCTCTCCAAAAGTTCGGTCTTATAGGAGTCTTTAATAACTCCTTCCCTCCATAACGGTAGGATGTCATGCCTCCTGCAATATGCGAGAAAAGCACTTTGAATCCGTCTCCTTCAACTCCCAGGTTATAAGAGCCATGGATGACTTTCATTTTCTGACCCTTTATCGGACTCTGAACGAAGCACTCCGGCAGCTCCCATTTTCCTCCAGTTGCCTCGCCAAAGGCCACCTCATAACCGGCTTCAGCATATGGAGTACTGTCCTTAAGTCTCAAAGAGAGCCTCAGCACATACTCCCCTTTTGGCGGAACAGCCCCCAAAGTACCTAGTGAAACTCTCACCGTATCTCCCGGCGCACAATCAATGGGATTCTCCGTCCTCGAATAGAATAGCTTTCGTCCGTCCTGTTCAAGAGTCACATAAGCCTCAAATTCATTCAGATTTAGAAATGCGAACCTATTCGTTATCTTCGCCTCGTGAGCCTCGGCATCTATCTCGATTTGGGCGCCCTGGTAACAATACTTTACTTCCTTTGCCTTTGGAGTTAGCTTCCTCTCTTCCCCTCCAAAGGCTATCCCATTTGCCGAGAAATCGTAATCCGTAGGCCGGTCATCAAAGTCCCCTCCATAGGCTTCGTACTTCTCGCCATACCTTGTTCTTTGAGTCAGTGTCTGATCGATATAGTCCCAAATAAAGCCCCCGCACGCGAGAGAATCTTCATAGAAAAGCTTTGTATAGTCTCTGAGCGCTCCTACGGAATTCCCCATGGCATGGGCGTATTCGCAAAGTATGAAGGGCTTATCCCTGTGTTCCTTTAGCCACGCCCTGATTTCAAGCGCAGACGGATACATCCTGCTCTCAAAGTCCGATGTATCGTTGTAGCTCCTGTCGTGGAAGATGCTCTCATAATGCACGGGCCGAGTTGGGTCTTGTCCCTTGAAATACTCAGACACAAGGAAGATATTGCGACCTCCATAGGACTCATTCCCGCAGGACCAGATGACTATAGACGGGTGATTCTTATCCCTCTCATACATGCCCTCTGCCCTGTCCAGAATGAGTCCCTTCCATTCCTCCCTGTCCTTTGGAATGATCTGATCCGCTGGATAATAACCTTTTCCAGCGGCGTCCCAGGTGCCATGGGTCTCTAGATTCATCTCATCAATCACATATATACCGTACCTATCGCACAGCTCATACATCTTGCTGGAATTTGGATAATGGCTCATGCGAAGCGCATTGATATTGCTGCGCTTCATGTTTATGATGTCTGTCTCCATCTCTTCATCCGACACCACTCTCCCCGCCCTGCTGCCGAATTCATGGCGGTTCACTCCCTTAAATACGACCCGCCTTCCATTTATTCTGAATACATGATCCTCCTCGATCCTGATTTCCCTGAATCCTATGTCCTGTTCCATGTGCTCCGACAATTCTCCATTTGAGTCATACACATCGATTGAAAGGACATAGAGGGACGGGCTCTCTGCGCTCCATAAATCCGGGTTTTCTATTCTTAGAACAGGGTCTGAAATCTCCTCATCGTGATTTACCCTTGCCTCACACAGCGGATCGCCTTGGATTTCCATTTTTTTTAGATCCGGGCTGAAATTCCCTTTGAAAAGCTTTAAATGGATCATTCCAGGAGATGAGAGCTTCCATTTCATAAATATCTCGCCCGATTCCGGTCCCTTGTCAGGTACATTTGATAAGCCTAAGAGCCCTGTCCAAATCTTTATGTCCTCAAGATGGCACTTAGGCTTCGTGAAGAGTGAGACCGACCTGAATATCCCTGAGAACCTGAAAAAATCCTGATCCTCGCACCAGGAGCCGGACGTAAAGCGGAATACTGCGACAGCGAGCTTATTCACCCCCTCACGGAAATAGGGCGTGAGATTGAATTCATGCGTAGTGAAACTGTCCTCACTATAGCCCACATAATTTCCATTGAGCCAAAGCGCATAGCCGCTCTCCACCCCCTCAAAGGCTATGAAAAGCCCATCCTTAACAAAGTCTTTTGGAAGCTCAAAGTATTTCACGTAGCAGCCCGTTGGATTGAAATCTTTCGGCACCTCTCCCGGCAAAATTTCCGCGCTTCCGTCCCAAGGATACTGAGTATTCACATATTGCGGACTGCCGTAGCCTTCCATTTCCATATGCGCAGGGACTCTTATATCCTCCCAGGAATGGCAGTCAAAATCCTCCCCCCAGAAATCCTTGGGGATCAAGCCAGGATTTCTGGCATACGAGAACTTCCATAAACCATTTAGTTTCAAGCAAAAATCAGCAAGGCTGCCCCTTGCAGCCCTGCCGCCCACATAGGGGGCGGTAAGGTCTGTATGCCGGGGCAGCCTGTTATCCTGTACTATATTCGGATTTCCAATAATACTAAAGTCGAATTCTTTCATACTTTGCCTTAGAACTTATAAACTCTAGAGTGCGGTGAATGGGCTTCAACAGATTCCTTGTCATACCAGATGAGGTTCGTCTCTTTCTCTTTGTCGAAGAGCTGGATCAGCCTAGGCTGCATATCAAAGCTAACAGTAGAGTCCATTTCTACGTTCTCCTTCAGATCTACCGTAGGTATCACCATGACCACATCATCTCCATCGCAGTTCACATGCAGATTTATCTCCGTGCCCAAGAGTTCGGACACTTCCACTACGCCCCTGAGCTGCCCCTTGCCAATCGTGACATGCTGAGGACGAACCCCACAGATTACCTCGCAAGGCTCTTGCTTATTGGCTTTCAATGCCTTCTGCTGGAAATCATCCAGCTTGAAGGGAGCCCCCTTGATATTCGCATAGTATACCCCGTCTCTAAGCTCCAGCTTGCAGTTTTCAAAGAAATTCATGACCGGCATTCCAATGAAGCCAGCGACGAAGAGATTCACGGGACAGTCCAAAAGCTCCTGCGGAGTGCCAATCTGATTCACGTAGCCATCCTTCATGATGACAATCCTGTCTCCCAGTGTCATGGCCTCTGTCTGATCGTGGGTAACATACATGAAGGTCGTATTGATTCTCTTCCTGAGCTTGATGATCTCAGCCCTCATCTGGTTTCTAAGTTTCGCATCCAAATTCGAAAGAGGCTCGTCCATAAGGAAGACTTTGGGGTCTCTGACCATGGCTCGTCCAATGGCCACCCTCTGCCTCTGTCCACCTGACAGGGCCTTGGGCTTCCTCTCCAAGTAGCTTGTGATGTCCAATATCTGGGCTACCTCACGCACCTTCTTGTCAATCTCTTCCTTTGGAGTCTTCTTTAATTTCAAGGCAAAGGCCATATTTTCGTACACCGACATATGGGGATAGAGGGCGTAATTCTGGAAAACCATCGCAATGTCCCTGTCCTTCGGAGCAATGTCATTCACCAATTTCCCATCGATATAGAGTTCACCGCCCGAAATATCTTCAAGCCCGGCGACCATTCTAAGGGATGTAGACTTCCCGCAGCCGGAAGGACCTACCAGCACAATGAATTCCTTATCCTTAATATGCAAATTGAAATCATGCACGGCTGTTACCTTGTTGTCGTAAACCTTTTTCATATCCTTGATAATTACTTCTGACATCCTAACCTCCTTTCGAGGCGCATTATATTATTTAGCGCCTCACATCCCATCCAGTTTCCTTAAGTCCAACTGCACAGCCTCTTTCTCCCAATCCATGTCACTGCCCTCGGCACCCTCTTCGGAATCCTTTGGCAAGAATACCAAAAAGTCTTTATATAAAAGGCTGGCTCCAAGCATGGCGATGCTCCCAAATCCAAAGAAGCACCAACAAAAGGCATAGAGCGGACGGCTTTGCACATCTATAATGGTAAGAAACAATGGGAATATATTGAAAAACAATATTACAATGAGCTTCAAGGGTCTATGCAGGGCAAAGTAAAAGGCGTTCCTTATGAGATGAGGCAGCGTATCCGAAAATACCGTCATCACTGGTATCAGGTAGCTGAAAAGAATCACCGCTATAAGCTCTATTGAAAGGATTGCGAACCTGAAAGCCCCAATGATGCCTCCTATTTTCAGGCAAATCTGATAATCAATCACCCCTACGAGAGCAATGATCAAAAAGGCAATCCATGCAATCGTAGCCTGCTTGAAATTCATTCTGAATCCCTTCCAAAACTCTTTGAACGGTCCCAGCGACCCATCCGCATTCTCCCTCAATGTCCGAAACATTGTATAGTAAAGCCCCGCAAATCCTGCCCCTATCGTGACAATTGGTATGCTGATAATCACAAAAAATAAATTCGATCCAATGATCATCCAGCATTTCGTCATGAATTTGCCGAACGGGCTATCGCTATCTAAAAAGCCTCTTAAAAACTCTGACAATTCTCCCTCGCTGTATTCTAATGAAGTTACCACACAACCCGGGTTTGACTGCTTATGAACAGGCAATACACCGTGCAGGCGCGGGAACAAAATCCATCTAATTGCTTACTGCCCTTCGCCAAGAATGAAATCCAGGAAAAGCTCCACCGCCTCAAGGTTCTTGGAATAGGCCCCGACTCCCAGGGCGCAGCCGCCTTCTCCGTAAAGTCCATATTCACGAGCCAAGCGGCTGTCGCTCAAGTCTATGCCCACCGGCACCTCTTGCACGCCATAATCCTTATCATAGGGCTCAGTATATAGGAATCTTTCACCGTACTTAGCCTTGATTTCGGCCGCTTCCGGCCTATTCAAGTCCAATAGCCTTCCAGTGGATCCCAAGGCGATGAGCGAATCCTTTTCTGCGGTAACAGCGTCCAAAGTCCCCGCCTCCACATGGGCTACAAAGGCCTCATAGTAGCTGTTACCTATTGCCCCTTTCTTATAATCAAAGTAGGAGCTATTATCAAAGACCACATTCTTGGTCTTTAGGTCAAAGCCTGTGAATTCCAAATAGTCCTCCCAAAGCCTTGACCCGGTTCCGATTTCTTCAAAGGTATTTGTAAAAGTTATATAGAACCAATTCTCTTTTGGCATAAAAAGTGAGTGCCAGGCGAGGTAGCTTATTGTTATAAGTCCTGCTGCTATCCCAACTATCCAAAGTGAATAATAGTCCCAAATATAACTCAAAGCGCTTTTCAAGCTGGGACGACTCCGAATCTTATCCCACTCTTTCCCTGCGGCCTCAAGAAAATCATTCATCCCACTTTGACAAAATGCATTTGAAGCGCGGGATAATCTCCGGCGATCCACCCAAAGGTGAAGCCCCCATACATCAGCATGCTCCCGCTGTAACGCTTAGGCGCTGCTTCCTTTTTCCCGGAGTCCACTGAAAACTCATTGATTTCCAAGTCGTCCAGGCTCTTCAGATACTCCCTGGCGTCATATTCCAGCTCATATATGGCATCGGGATCCAATCCCTTCAAACGGATATTGAGCGGAGTCTGATTCGGCTCAGGATTCGTCACCACAAGATTCAACAGAGCCTCGCTGGCGTCCTTTGCGGCATATTGCCAAGCCTCGTAATAGGTCTTACCAAACTCCGTAAGCCTGTAATAATCCCCTCTCTGGATCACGTCATAGTACTTCTTAAAGGTCTCTATTTGAGAGCGAATCATAGCCTTATCATTCTCGCTGAGCTTCCTCGGATCCAGCTCATAGCCAAAGGTACCTGACATCGCCACAACCGCCCTCGTATGTATCGGGCAATGGCGGCCGGTCTGGTGATTCGGAGAGGCCGATACATGGGCCCCCATGGTGCTGACCGGGTATCCAAAGGATGAACCATACTGAATCTGAAGCCTCTGGATAGCGTCCGTGTCGTCAGAAAGCCAGATCTGAGGGGAATAATACATTATCCCCGCATCAAACCTCCCGCCTCCGCCCGAGCAGCCCTCAAAAAGCACATCCGGGAACTCGCTCGTGAGCTTATCCATGAGGTCATAAAGCCCAAGCACATAGCGATGCGCTGTCTCGCCCTGCCTATCCGCTGGAAGCACCCTGGAATAGAGATCCGACAAAGACCTGTTCATGTCCCATTTGATATAGTCGATCGGGTTCTCCCTGAGCATATTGGAAAGGCACTCGTAAAGGTAAGCGCGCACATCCTCCCTGCCCATGTCGAGGACCAACTGATTCCTGCAGCGGGTGGGCTTCCTCCCAGGCATTGCAAAGGCCCAATCGGGATGCTTCCTATAGAGATCCGAATCCTCATTCACCATCTCAGGCTCGATCCAAATCCCGAATTTGAGACCCAGAGCCTTTATACGGTCTATCATGGGCTTCAGCCCGCCCTTCAGCTTCTTCTCATTCACGAACCAGTCGCCAAGGCCGGCGTTATCACTGTTTCTCTCTCCGAACCAGCCATCATCCAGCACCATCATTTCTACGCCGAGCTTCGCTGCTTCCTCAGCGATCTCAACTATTTTCTGATCATCGAAGTCAAAATAAGTCCCCTCCCAGTTATTGATGAGTACGGGCTTTCTTTCGGTCTTATATCTTCCCCTG
Source organism: Lachnospiraceae bacterium (assembly GCA_017634175.1). GTDB lineage: Bacteria > Bacillota > Clostridia > Lachnospirales > Lachnospiraceae > NK4A144. The sequence continues at coordinate 4,391 of JAGBNY010000103.1, read as the reverse complement.
ATCACGTTCTCATGGATAAAATCGTGGTAATTGTGGGATAAACGGGTAAGTCCATCCTTTGAATAGGACAATATCACCTCTGGCGTATGGAATTCGCCCCCCTCCTCTAAGTTCCAAGAGAAGAGGTCGTCCTGAATCCCCATGACCACTCGGGTAGAGTCAAATTGATCCACCTCAATCTCAGCCTTGAAACCGCCGGAATAGATCAGCATGAAGCCATATGCTTCCCCATAGTCCTCATTCGCCGCATGGTCACAGAGAATGAAGAAGGGATTCTCCTGATGGCTGGATGTTCCCCTGCCCGATTCAAGGGTCTCTATAGCATGAGACAGAGGCCGCCTTTCAGGCTGTCTCTCCTTGGCGTGCTTGCCATGGAAATGAAGAAGGTCCCATTTTCCATAAGGCAGATCCAGGCAGAGAGAGAAGGCGCGTCCCAGTTTCAATGTCCCCTTCCCCTCGTTCCGGTATACCACGTGCCTCGTAATCATGTCCTTTTCTGCGTATATCACAAAAACAAGATCCACCGTGAGGGGAGTCACCTTGTCTTTTAAGGTAATGATAAGGGTCTCCGCTTCCCCGCCATTATCGTAGGCGTGTGGAAGGCCCGGAAGCTCTGCGGCCCCCTCAAAGGACTTATATCCCGCATATCTGAAATCCGCGCCGAAGCTCCCATCCGGATTCGTGACCTCTATGCTATGCACCCTGAAATCGCCTACTCCGAAGGTCGTGAATTCCTGCGGTATGGTATTCAAGGAAATCGTCCTATCGGGATAGACCTCGTCCGGATTCCCGGCACAGGATCTGTCGTAGAAAAAAATCAGGTTCTCGTATCCATCGCTCTTGATCTTCCTCCCATAATAAATATGGTGCAGGATCCGGTATTTATCCACCTGCATAAGGTACGATGAGTTTTTCGTCTCAATAGTAAATAATTTTTGAGTTTGGTCATAAGTAAAGCTCATTCTGGGTAAATCTCCTTATATTGCTTAAAGCTTGCCGCCGGATGTCGCAATGCCTTCCACGAATTGCTTCTGGAAGATAATATAGATGATGACCATGGGCATGACTGCAAGCACTGCCGCTGCCATCATAGAAGGATAGTCGCTGGAGAACTGCCCCTGCATCTTAGCGAGGCCTGCGGACAAAGTCGTAGTCTCAGCATTTGTACACACAATCATGGGCCACATCAGGTCCTTGAACGCAAAAACAGCCGTGAATATTCCAAGAGAGACCATAGAGGACCTGGTAAGGGGCATCATTATCAAGAGAAACTTCTGTCCTATGTTGCAGCCATCTATCCCTGCGGCCTCTTCCAAGTCCCTAGGAAGCCCCTGATAACCGGTTTTCAAAAGGTAGGTACCAAAGGCTGTAACCAAGCCCGGAAAGACCAGTCCAAAGGTCGTATTCAACATTCCCATCTTTGAAACCATCAGGTATTGCGGGATGATGAAGATCTGAGCCGGCACCATCATCTGAATCAGCACCAACGAAAAGAGGAATTTCTTCCCGGGGAACCTTAAACGTCCAAAGGCGTAGCCCGCCATCGTGGCTGTGAGACAGGCGCATACCACTCGGAAGAAGATCATGAGCAGTGTATTCCTGTATAAATATAGAAAGTTATAGGATTTCCATACTGTCCCAAAATTCTCCCAGTGCCAGCCGTGAGCCGGGAAAATATAGAAAGGATCCACAGAAATCGCCTCTTGGTTGGTCTTTAGGGCCGTAAGGATCATCCAGGCAAAGGGGACGATCATAATAAATGAAAAGATTATCAAAATCACATGGATCGTGACCTGTGTCACACGGGTCTTGACTCTTACGCTTTCCATATCTCATCCTCCTTTAATTATAGAATACGAATTTCTTCTCAGATTTCTGAAGAATCGCCGTGACTATAAGGATGAAAATCAGCAGCACCATGACGAGGGTCGCGCCCCTTCCCTTATCGCCATTGGTGAAAGCATACTGATAGAAGAGATATACTACGGACTCAACCTTTCTAAGAGCCACGTTCGTCTTGTCCATGACCATGAACATCAAATCGAACACCGTGAGGGCCCCGATTATCCTGGTCTGCACTATGAAGAAGGTCGTCGGGCTCAGAAGAGGGATGGTAATCGCGAAAAATTGGCGGATTCCGGTAGCTCCGTCAATCTCGGCGGCTTCATAGTAGTCCTTGGGTATCTCTTGAAGCCCGGAAATGAAGAGCACCATATTATAGCCAATGATGGACCAGACTCCGATCACTCCTATGCTGATCCAGGCTATCTTAGGATCTGAGATCCATGCAATGTTCGTATGGAAAATATTATTCAAAAGACCGAATTGCTGATTGTAGAGCCATCTCCAGACCATGGCAACTGCGGCCGGTGCGCAAACCATAGGCAGAAAGAAGATTGTACGATAGACAGCTCTTCCATGCATTTTCCTATTCAGGAAAACAGCCAATACGAGAGCTATTACAATCGAGAACGGGACTTCTATGATGGCGTATTTGATGGTATTTATAAAGGCCTGCCAGGTCTCACCGTCCGACATTACGGTCGCGTAATTCTTGAGACCTATGAAAACATTGCCTCTTCCAAAGTCCCCGGTCTTACAGAAAGACTGATAGACAGTATTTATTATTGGATAGAAATTCAAAATAATGAGACCCAGCATGGTGGGGGCGACGAAAAGCCAGGCCCACATTGCCTCATTTTTCTGAGCGGCAGTCATTTTTTGCTTCATGCGCTCACCTCCTATAAAAACTTAAAGGGCGAAACGGAAACCCCGCCCCGCCCTTTGAAATCTTATTCGTTAGCTATTGCGTCCTCGATTATCTTCTGAGCAGCATCACAGGCTCCGGACATGATCGCCGGATCCGTAGGATTCTGCCAGGCATCCAGGAAAGCTCCCTGCTGCTGGATAGCATCTTCCCAAACAGTGGTATTCCTCGTATAAGGACGGAAATAGAGTGTCCCCTCTGTCTCGACCCTGACAAAAGGAGAAACATCCATTCCCTCAAAGGCACTCGAGAAAGAGTCCGAGATACCTTTCATTCCTCCCATTGTGACCCCAAGCTCCGCCTGCTTCTTCTGGCCTGCCTCATCGCAGAAATGGGAAATCAGGCTGTAGCAGGCATCAGGATTCTTGGTTGCGGCGCTGGCTGCCCATCCAAGTCCGTTGTAGCAGCTCATTCTCTCTCCGTCATCGCATTGACCGTTTCCGTTCTTGTCGCCATAAGGAATCATCGCCCATTTATAGTCCGCATGGTTCTCTGCCTGGTAGAAAGCATTGATCATCCATGATCCCTGCATTATCATCGCCACTTTTCCTGACTGGAAGAGGGAATCCGTGCCCGTCTCAGCAACCACCGACTGAGGCGCGGAAACTTCAAGAACCTGCCTTGCCATCTCCATGCCGGCCTTGGACTCAGGCCCGCCAATCGTGGTACCTTTATGATCATCTGTCACGATCTGCCCGCCGTAAGCATAGATGAAATTGTACCAGCTATCCTGATTATTGGACGTATTCATTGCGAATCCATATACGTCCCCGCCTGAAGCCTCTGTGATCTTCGCCGCGGCATCCCGCAGGTTCTCATAAGACCAATCATCGGTAGGAGTCTCTACGCCATATTGATCGAAGATCTTCTGGTTGTAGAGCAGGGCTATAGTATCGTGATCCTTTGGAAGCGCGTATTGAGAGCCATTTGAGCTGTAGAGCTTCACTATTCCATCGTAATAATTGCTGAGGTCTATCGCGTCGTCCTTTGCGATATAGTCATCAAGCTTCAATAAGAGGTCGTTCTCCATATACATCTGAGCAGTATTGGAGTGCATCCAGAACACATCCGGCATCTGTCCGCCAGAGGCACCTGCTTCAAGCAGAGTCCAATAATTGTCCCAGTCAACCACGTTTATCTGCACGGCAATTCCTGATTCCTTTGACCACTCATCCGCTATCTGCTGGATTCCCGCAAGCTGATTATTGTCCCAGATATTGACCGTGATCTTGTCCCCGCCATCAGCAGATCCGCTTCCTCCGCTCGAAGCATCCCCTCCACCCGAAGCAGCGGTGCCGCCGCCTCCACTGCTAGCAGCACCGCCGCCGCCGCAGGCCGTCATCGAAAGCGCAAGCAAAGCCGCCACTCCAATCTGTGCAATTTTCCTAAGTTTCATAATGACCAATCCTCCTTTGATTAAATTTTTCATTCACATTAGGTCAATTACGCTTAAATGTTCTAAACATCATAACAAAAACTTCACAATTAATCCATATGTTTTATGACTTTTTAAAAAATTTTCTATCTGTGCGGTCGCATCAAGCAGGGGAAAAGCGTCCCCTACTCGATTACGCGATGCGTACATCTGGCAGCGGAAGCTGCCAGAGAAACAAGTCCGTCAAAT
>JAGBNY010000102.1 GCA_017634175.1 Lachnospiraceae bacterium | reverse complement strand
TCAACTATTGTAGGTACGCCGTGTCCGCTTTGTTCTGCATACTTTGATGCCATAAATATCATAAGCAGACTCTTATTCACCGGCACGCTTGTTCCATTGAAGAATCCCTCCCGAGACAGTGAATATGGCAACCCACCATACTTCCTACATTGCAGATTGAATAATTTCTTCAAGATTATTCGAATCCAATCGAGCAGGGGAAAAAGCCCCCTGATCGATTACGCTGTGCGTACATCCCGCGGCAAGCCGCTCGAGAAAAAAGGCCTTCAAATGTCCGCTCGTGGTTTTCCCCCAGACGCTCTCCGGCCTTATCGCACAAAAAACCCCCATGCCCACACATACTGGTCATGGAGGTTTTTATCTGCAGACTACCCTTGCCCCAATCTCCCTCCTTCTTCTACAAGCTGAAGTAATTTCCAGGGTTATTGGGATTGTATATGGCATAGCCCCTGATATTGCGGCTGCTTTGGCGCTTCAGGTCGGCAATGGAAATAGAGGATTTTTCGCCCGTTTCATTCAATTCGCCAGCCAGCATATCTATCTGCTTTTGCATGACCACCATCGTCTTGGCCATGTTCCGCATGATATCCAGCATGACCACGTGATTCTCAGTCATGAACTTATCTATCTCGCCCTCGGTCACTCTCAGGCAATAGACATCCGAGTAGGCGACCGCAGTATATATGGCTTCCTTGTGCAGGAGGATCCCGAATTCCCCGAAGCAGGAAGAGGGACCCAACAGCCCCAAGAGCACCTCCTGCTTCGTCCCATAGCCCGTGTATAGCTCCACGTGGCCACGGACTATCTTATACATATTGAAATCCGCTTCGCCCTCTTGGAGGATAATGCTTTCGCTTTCGAATTTCACGAGCTTTCCGGTCTGCTTATCTTTGTTCGACTCCATCATTTGGCTCCCTCGACTAAAAATACCGGCACCGTGCGCTCGTTCTCGTGCGCCGTGATGATCCCATCCCCCTCGGCCATGCGCATGAGGAAGCCCGCAAGGCTGCCGTCATAGACATATAGGCCGATCATATTGAGGTACTTGTGCCATGCCCCGTCTCCCCAGGCGAAATCAATATTATCGGTCAGATATTGCTCGCAGAATTCCTGACAGATATAATCGCCGCCCCATAGCTTTTCCGTAAGCGCATCCCATTCCTCCTGAGAACATTTACGCCCTGCCGCATAGGTCCCCTTGGAAGCATAGGAGTCCGCTGGCTTTATCATGTACCGGTCCTTATCTCTCTTCAGATCTTCTAAGGATATTTTCCCATCGTTCAGCCCCACCGTGAATGGGATATGCCTTTTCACGAATTCCATCTCATCAGGGCTCAAGAAGCTTTCCGTCATCTCGTTATGGAGGGCGCGGAACAGCCATTTGCTATGAATCACCTGAGTATCGAAGGCCCCGGCCATGAATACCTTATTATCCCGAACGCTTTGCAGAAATGCGCCGGATTCCTCATAATGCGCCATCACGTCCGCTGTCACCGCTCTCCTGTAAATCGCATCGATAGGGTTTCCAGCAGGTGAATAAAGCCTCCCATCCTTAAGGACAAGCTCCCGCACATCACAGATCTCGCAGTTCACTCCTGCCTTCTGGAAGGTCCTTGCGAATTCCTCAAAGTCCCGGAGGGTGGAATTCTCCAGATAGTCGATAATCGCGACATTGGGATTCTCCTTGGCATCAGGCCAGGCGGCATAAAGCTTCATGAAGGCAGCGACCCAGGTCTCGAATAATTCAAAGCCCTGCAGCTTGTAACGGCGGATCACGGCCTGGTGCGCAGGATTCATGATCAGCGCCTTCCTCATTTCCTTATCCCGGAGCATGGCCGCCGTGCCATCGGTATTGATCTCGCAGAACTTGAATTCCCCGCTTTCTTCATTATAAAATAAATCGAAACGGGCGATTGGGAGCTCCTTCTCGTACTGCTTCGGCAGAAGCATGAGCTGCGTAAGCTCCTCAGAAAAGGGAAAGAGCTTCCTGTACTCCGGATTCTCTCTGTACTCCCTTATCACCTTGCCGAAGATCCCATGCGCTTTTGCCGCGATGCCTTGAAGAAGCCCAAGCGTCTCCTTATCAATCACCTTCGGGATATGCACGGTCTTTTCAACGATTCCATTCCAATAGAGGGGCGAATGTTCCAGATATTCCTTTACCGCGAGTCCCCCTTTCCGGTTCGTTTCCAAATTCGTATTTATGTGCTCTTTATACGCCTCATAAACTTCCTTTTGAAGCCTCATCATATAACCCCCTGACACTTTTCTGCGTCCCTTTCCTCAAAGCAATTCCTCAATCCTCTCCCTCGTAGGCAGGGAATTGATCGCGCCCTTCGCTGTCACGCACAGCCCGCCGCTTATGTTCCCGTACTCCAGCGCATCTTTCAAGGCTTTTTCTGTTAATTCCTGACTATTATTAATCCCCAGTATCAAGAGCCTGGATAAAAAGCCGCCCCAGAAGGCGTCCCCGGCTCCCGTCGTATCCACCAGTTCTCCAAAGCTTCGACCCTTGCAGATGAAATCTGCTCCATTGAAGAAGCAGCGGGCCCCCTCTTTACCAAGGGTCTCTATAACTGCGGTAATTCCAAATTCCTTCATGAGAGCAGGGATATTTGCGGCTCCTCCCACCAAGTCCTCTTCCTCATCGGAAATCTTCAGGAGATCCACCCAGGGCAGCACTTCTTTCACACATTCGCTGCATGCATTTCTGTCCCCATTCCAGACTAAGTTACGATAATTAATATCGAAGCTCACGATCTTGCCGCTATCATGCGCCTTTTGCAGGCAAAATTTCGTCGCCTCTTTGCATGGCTCGTCTCTGAGAGTGAAGGAGCCTCCATGCACCATGCGGCTCTTACCGATTTCTTCTTCGCTGATCTCGCTCTTTTCAAGCATCATATCAGCCCCCGGCTTCCTCGCGAAGGCAAAGCTCCTATTCTTGTTTTCATCCAGAGTAACGAAAGCCAGCGTCGTAAATGCGCTGTCGCAGAGCTTGGGGGAGAGGGGTTCCACTCCGTTCTCCTTCAAGGTCGCTATGAGAAATCTGCCAAAATCATCGTCCCCCACCTTGCAATAGATTCCCGCAGAGAGCCCATTCCTGGCCGCGGATATCGCCACGTTCGCAGGCGCCCCGCCCGCATTCCTGATGAAGGCTCCCTCTTCCTCTCCCGGAATAAAATCAATCAAAAATTCGCCAATAGTAATCAAATCCATAAACCCACCTCTTTCTTTATTCCCCGCTTTTCACGAGGATCCCTTTCCAAAAGCTGCTGTTCATCCTGCTCCGGGGATTTCTCCCCAAAAGCCGTTATCATCCTGCTCCGGAGATTTTCTCCCAAAAACTGTTATTCATCCCGCTCCGGAGATTTCTCCCCAAAAGCCGTTATTCATTCTGCCCCGGAGATTTTTCCCCAAAAGCTGCTGTTTATCCTGTGCGAATCATGCTGCCCTATGTGGCAGCTTCCATCCGGTTCCTTGACCAGCGTGAAATCTGCGATGATCCCTAAGCGGCACTCCTCACCCTTTTGCGTGGAAATCAGGTTTCCCAAGGAATAAAAAACAAGCATTTCATGCCCCTTTTCATCTTTGATAAATTCGCAAGGCTGCACTACATGTGGATGAGTCCCAATCAGAACATCCACCTGCGATTCGAGAAAGACTTTCGCCCACTTCGTTTGAAATTCATTCGGCTTCGTCTCATATTCCTCTCCCCAATGCACAAAGAATATGACGAAATCCGCCCGCCCCCTCGCTTCACCTATGTCACTAATAAGCTCCTCATAAGCCGGATTATCCGAAAGAGGCGGCAAGATATTGACCGCGCTCTCTTCAAACTTACTAGAGTCAGATAAATCCAGCCCATTAAGCCCATAGGTGTAATTGAATAGTGCAACTCTTATGCCATTCTTTGAGACAATCTCGTAGCAGCCCCGATTTATCTCATTCTCAGAGGCGATCCCGCAGCGGCCTCGATTCACCCCAAGGCACCGGGGCCCGTCCCCCGGGCTCTTTGCGGCTGCGCTCTCAAAGAAATCGCTCGTCACCTCAATCCCGTATCGCCCCCTGTCCAAAGCGTGATTATTGGCGAG
>JAGBNY010000101.1 GCA_017634175.1 Lachnospiraceae bacterium | reverse complement strand
ATGCTGGTAGGGACAGGCGGACTGGTGCTTTTCCCCGGCACTCCTCTTCTTGAAGAAGCCGAATGTGGTAAATTTACGCCCCTCTCTGAGAGGGAGATGCTTATAGAGCTTAGGACCTTCGTGGAGCATCTGACCTGTGACTGTACATTCATTACACACCACACAGTTTCCGGTAAGAATCTGACAGGTCCAAACTTTCTGCAACGTAAGGATAAAATCGTGTCTGCGCTTGATAATGAGATCAATCACGCCAATATGGATGTGCTTGCCGCTATACGCAGGAGCAAGAGGTCATTATGAGTCTTTAACCCTCATTCTCCCCGATCAGGCTTTCCAGCGTCTCATAGAGGGAATCAGGCTCTATCGGCTTGGTGAGATGGGCATTGAGTCCCGCCTGCAGACTCCTCTGCACGTCCTCGTCAAACGCATTTGCCGTCATTGCGATGATTGGGATCTTCTTTGCATCGTCCCGATCCATGCTGCGGATTTCCTTGGTGGCCTCGATTCCATCCATCTCAGGCATCCTCATATCCATCAGGATAGCAGAGTAGTGCCATAGGGGCTTTTCGGAGAACAGATCAACTGCGATTCGCCCGTTCGCGGCATGGTCTGCCCTCATTCCCTTGGTTTCCAGCACCATTCGTATAATCTCGGCATTAATTTCGATATCCTCCGCAACCAATATCTGCTTGCCGGAAAGATCGATCTCTTGTCTGTCTACAGTGCCTTTAAGTGCCAGGGCCTGCTTGAATTTATCGATTATGTTTTCCGTCCGGAGGGGCTTAGAGATGAAAGAATCAACTCCGGCTCCTTCGGCTTCCCCAAGAATGTCGTCCCAATGATAAGAGGTCAGGATGAAAATCGCGCTGTCGCTGCCCATTACGGACCGGACAGCCCTGGTGGTCTCAAGGCCGTCCATGCCCGGCATCTGCCAATCGATCAGGAGCAGATTGTAGCTCTCCCTCCTGGCTTTCTTGAGTCTCACCATTTCGATGGCCTCTTTCCCCGAGGCTGCTATATCTGAAGCGATCCCCACTTTCTCCAGCTCCATCTTTGCATACTCCGAGGCCAAGCTGTCGTCATCTACTATAAGCACGCTGATGTCTTGGGGCTTGATATCCTTCGTGACCTCCGCCTGATGCTCCGAAGAGCCCAGCGTTACGGTCACGGTAAAAATGGTGCCTTTGTCTTTCTCGCTCTCCACCCGAATATCGCCATTCATCATTTCTACAAGGCTCTTAGTGATGGACATTCCGAGGCCGGTGCTTCCATACTTTGTCTTGTTGCTTAAGTCCTCCTGGCTGAAGGGGTCGAAGAGCTTGGGCAGATAGTCTGCGCTCATCCCGATCCCGGTATCCTTCATAATAAAGCGGAATACGCTCTTTCCCTCATAATCCGAGATCCTCTCTATAGTGAAATAGATATCTCCGCCTGGGGGCGTGAATTTCACGGAGTTCCCGAGGATATTGATGATCACCTGCTTCAGCTTCATGTCGTCCCCGATATAGAAGTCGTCCGCATTCCCTTTAAGCTCCATATGAAAATTCAGGCCTTTTTCGCTGCACTGCCCGCCTATCATCACGTTTATCTGCTCCAGAAGAGTCGGCATTGAGAATACCTCGCTTCTCAGCGTCATGCGGCCGGCCTCAATCCTGGACATGTCGAGGATATCATTTATTATGCCGAGCAGATGGTCTGCCGACGTCCCTATTTTTTTGAGATAGTCCCTGACCGTATCCGAGATACCGGGTTCGCTGAGGGCAATCCTGTCGAGCCCGATTATCGCATTCATTGGGGTGCGGATCTCATGGCTCATGCTGGAAAGGAAGGAGGTCTTTGCCTTGTTCGCAGTCTCTGCGACGGAGAGCGCATCCCGCAGGGCCTGGCTTTGATTCAGAGTGCGCCTTGTTTCCTCGTCAACATCGGTGAAGCCCATGCCGATCGCATGGAGGATTCCATCCGTCCTGTCCTCCGGATGCCGCACTCCAGCCATTCTCACCATTTCATAGGATTCAAGACCGCCCCTTTTTATCATATAACGGAAGGTGATGATCCTCTCATTTTCAAGGCCCCGCCTCACTGAAGCGGGCTCGACGAATTTCAGGAATTCATCCCGGTATTTATCGGTGATAAAGTCATTCGCATAGGCCCGCATAGTCTCGATATAGGGAAAATGCTCCCCCTGCTTCAGGCCATTATCTATCTGGGTATGCGGCTGGTAGCACACCCCGTCGTTTCGGTCGAGGTCAATATAGTAGACGCTTCTGTAATCTGAGGACAGGGCCGTGATCATGCTGTTTGCGCGGGTATTGATCTTGATCGTGTATTGCCTAAGCCCCTCCTTTATGCTATGGATCTTGTGACCCAAGGCATGGATATCATCTGCCCCCATGTCCTCTGCGCTCTGCGAGGCATCGAGCCCAAATTCATGAGTCAGCTCGTCCACGTCCCTTGCGGCATCTGAAAGGTCTTCTGTGATAGATTTAAGCTGCCTGCGAAAGCCGTCCATCGCAATTATAATTATCAGAATGCCAATGAGTACGGACGCCACAATATTTATCATGACTGCCCGTGTCTGCTTCTCTATCTGCGTATCGAACCATTCGGCGGAGAAATCCACTGCTACCATGCCCGCCACTTGTCCCTTCGAATCAAAGACCGGGCTATAGGAGCTATAGAAACGGCCCCAGGCATCGGTGTAGGGCTCGCTGTCCACTGCGCTCTCTCCCTGGCTTGCCCTGAAAAGCGCATCAGTATAGACGATGCTTTCTCCGAATTCCCCCGGGTCCTCTATGGTCGGATCTACGGTGAATGTGAAGCTGCCATCCGCCATTGCCCTGACACAGTATATATACTTGAGATCTATATTATCCTGAAAAATAGCCAGAGTGTCATTGATCTCTTGGTAGGCGGGCGTGCCTTTGTCCTCTTTTTTTAGGTCACGGAGGACATCCCCGTCCAGCATGTCCGCCGCTGAATTCGAGATATCAAGCATCCTGTATTGAATGAGAGTTGTCAGCGCTCTCTTGGAGCTGTTCACGAGGACCAGTCCCAAGAGAAGATTCACAGCAAGGAGCAGGATGGATATGAAAATAACGAGCCTTATCGTAAGCCCGGATTTATGGCTCTTCTTGATTTTCATTCTTAATTAAATCAATATAAAACTCCGCAAAGGCGGCATCCATGTAAGGCTTTATCCAGAGATAGGCTATGCCCAGAGAGAGAAGCCCTAGAGCATAAAGACCCAAAAATGAGGCACAGAGATAGAAGAAACGGAAGCGTTTGCCCTTCATGAGTGCCTTGGAATGGCCTACAATTACCGTGACTCCAAGGGAAGGGTCGTCTGACAGCATATAGAAGCAGGGAAAGAAACCAAAGGAAACATAGCAGGTCCCGATCATCCCCGCTATGAAAGCGATCACTGAGACAATCAGGAGGACCGGGCTTTCAAGCAGGGCGAACCCAATAAAGGATACGATGAAGGGCAGCAGAGGGAGCAATGATTCCAGGCACATCCAGATATAAACCAGGATGGTCTTGTCCGGATTGTTCTTAAAGGCAAAAAAGATGTCCTTTATGGAGTACTCTTGACCGCGGCAGATATTCAAAAAGAACCTGCTCTCTCCGGTTATGAATACGGAGAAAAGGAGAAGCAGAATGATCTCCATTGCAATGCCTGTGAGGCTTCCATTTCCGAGTAGAGATAAATCGTCCAGGATGCCGCCATTTTGTATCATCCGAGTCACATTGTAGCTGTTGCTTCCCTTGAGGATCAAATCGAGGATGCTTGAAATCGAATAAGAAAGGAAAGATACCAAGAAAAGGACTCCTATTGCGGAGCCATACTTCCCTATCATGACCTCCCTGGCTTCGGCCTTCAATTCTGATGAATTTCTCATGTCAGGCTACCAGCGAGAGATTCATCCCTCTGTATTTGATGCCGTCCTGCGCCTTTAAGTCCTTTTGATAGGGATTCTCCTCGTTATAATACTTGATCTGGGTATTGGTCTCGCCGCCTGAGACATAGCTCCTGCCGCACTCCGGGCAGATGCTGGTCTTGATCGTGACAGAGGCCTGGAGCACCTTGCCATTATTCATCGCCGCATCTTTATATGCGTTGGAAACGTGCTCGCCCTCATGAGCTCTCACGGCGGAGGGAGCGGCATTGGGGTCTATGTGCTGGGCGGTCTTGAAAGAGACCATTTCATCGGACCCGTCCTGATATTTGCGGTTCTTGCACGTCTCACATTCCGCCGGGGAGGACTTGCGGCCCGCCTTTTTTTCCTCGGATTCTCCCGGGTTCAAAATGGGCTTATCTGCGTACCCGCCCGAAGCCCGGGTCAAGTAGGGAGAGCTGCTGAAATTATTTATTCCGCTAATAGCCATAATTCACCTCATAAGATCTTTCATCTGCTGCTCGAGTTCCGGACCGTACATCTTCAGCACTTCATCGAAGAGGCCTGGATTATTTAATAGCACAGACACAGTGATTACTACCAGGATGGCTGTGAGTACTATTCCTGAAACTCCAGCGATTAATCCTGCCTTGGACTGTGGAGGAAGAGATTCGCTCCTGCCCCTCGAAAGCAGGGCCAGGACCACTGCAATGGATCCTGAGCAAAGCGATAAGTAAATCGTTATGCTTGAAAATATAGAAACGACGCCCAAGATTAAGGATGCGAGCGAGAGAGCGTTCGGCCTATTCTCATCAGAGCGCCTTTCATTATAAAAACCCCTCTCAGAGGGAAACTGACCTGATTCAAATTCCATGTGGTCAAGTATACACTTGAAATCCTATATTTACAATCATTTCCTTGTCAAAAGAGGATTATTTTTATATACTCTAAAAAGATTTTTTTAAGCTGCGGAATGGAAGATGATGAAAAATATTACATTTAATAATTTAGCAAAAGTGCTTTCGGCAGAGAAGCTGATCTTGAAGCAGGAGGGGGATTTTGACCCTGACAGAGAAGCGGCAGGGGTTGAGATTGACAGCAGAAAAGTCGAGAAAGATGGGATTTTTTTCTGTATCCAGGGAGAAAGAAGCGACGGCCACAGCTTCTTAAGCGAAGTAGCGGCTAGGGGAGCGCGCTTTGCGGTGGTCGAGAAGCCCCTGGAGGACTTGCCAAAGCCGCTTCCGCTTCCCTGTCTTAAGGTCGATTCCACGCTTTTCGCTTTGGAGGATATGGGGGCTTATTATCGGTCTTTATTTGACTGCAAGGTAGTGGGCGTTACGGGCAGTACCGGAAAGACCAGTACAAAGGATTTTATTTATTCTGTAATGAGCGAAAAATTCTTGACTCTTGCGACGGCGGGCAATATGAATAGCAATATTGGGCTTCCGCTTATGGTCATGAGGCTGAATGACTCTTATGAGGCCGCCTGCCTTGAAATGGGTATTAACCATCCCGGAGAAATGAGCAGGCTCGCAAAGGTAGCGAGACCCGATATCGCAATTATAACCAATATAGGGGTCAGCCATATCGAGAATCTGGGTTCCCAGAATGGGATAATGGAAGAAAAGCTTCACATTGCGGATTACATGGATGGGAATGGGACTCTGTTCCTGAACGGCGATGATCCCTTGCTCCAGACCTTGCGGGGCAAAAGAGAGGGCCTGGTCTTTTTTGGTAAATCGAAGGAAAACGACATTTATTTGGATGAGGTTCTGCCTTTTGGTCTTAGGGGGACAGAGGCTCTTATAAGGTCTAAGGCGGAATCCAGTATTTTTTCAAGTCCCTTGAAAGTAACTGTCTCGCTGCCTGGACAGCATATGCTCTATAATGCCCTTGCGGCTGCGGCTGTAGGGAGCGCTTTGGGACTTAGCAGGGAGGAAATAGCGAACGGGATTTCAAAGATGAAGTCAGCGGCCGGGAGATCCAATGTGATTGAAGCGGGGAGCCTGACAATCTTGGATGATTGCTACAATGCGAGCCCTGATTCCATGAAGGCGGCCTTTGCGCTTATGCAGCAAGCGGAGGTTTCGGCGGGAGAGGGAAAAGCCCACCAAAGAAGGGTCTATATCCTGGGCGATATGTTCGAGCTTGGGAGCAGGCAGGAAGAAATGCATTTCGAGGTGGGAGAAGCGGCGGCAGAAACTGCCCCCGACCTCCTTATCACGATCGGCGCTTTGGCGAGGCAGATTCATGAGGGAGCAGCGAATAGGATAGAGCGGGAGAGGATCACTCATTTCGATTCTGTGGAAGAATTCTTGGACGGAGAGAATATAAAGAGACTCATAAATAGGGGAGACATTGTGCTTGTAAAGGCTTCCAGGGGGATGAGGTTCGAGAGGATAGTGAAAGCCCTTCAAGCTTTTGAAATCAAAACATAAAGTGAAAATCACAAGACCCAGAGGGACATTAATCGTATAGGTTTAAGCAATTTGAGTTTTGACGGGGGGTATAAGGGATGTTCTATGGACAGATGGAGATTGTTTCTTCAGAATCTATAAGAAAGAATATACAATTGATGGTACTTGCACCTTTGGAATCAAAGATGGAAGGGGCAGTCAAAGAGGCCGGGCCCGGTCAATTCGCAATGCTTCATTCCCCTGATGATTCCAGGCTCTTGCCCAGACCAATATCCATCTACGATATCACGAAAGAAGGTTTCTTGGCTTTTATCTTCGCCTTGAAGGGAGAGGGGACGAGGCGGCTTTCTGAGCTTATGCCGGGCAGCAGGCTTTACGTTACTGCCCCGCTTGGGAATGGTTTTCCTTTAGAAGAAGCGAAAGAGAAGAAGAGGATTACCGTGATTGGAGGCGGGCTTGGAGTCCCGCCTATGTACTTTCTGTCAAAGGCACTTATTAATAGCGGAAGTTGTTCGGCTGAAGTTCCTAAGAAGAATCTCGATATAGTGTTGGGATATAGGAGCGAATCTGAATTGATCCTTGAAAAGGAATTTGAAGGGCTGAAAAGCCCGGATTCACTGCCCGATAAGGAAGAGAATGGGACGCAATTTTTTTTGCATTTTGCCTCCGACGATGGTTCGTTTGGATCTAAGGGGAATGTTTTGGACTTGATTAGGTATAAGGGCATCGAATCGGACATAATTTTTGCCTGCGGGCCCAAGCCAATGCTAAGGGGAATACAAGCTGTGGCTCAGGAAAAGGGGATTCCCGCTTACCTTTCGTTGGAGGAGAGGATGGCCTGCGGGGTCGGGGCCTGCTTAGGCTGCGTCGTCAAAACAAGGTCGGTGAATGAGCACAGCCTGGTGAAGAATGTGAGAGTATGCAAGGATGGGCCTGTGTTCTTATCTTCTGAGGTGGAGCTATGAGCGTAAAAAATGAAGCGGTCGATGTGAGTCCAAAGCTTGAAACATCTATTGCGGGCATCCGATTTCAGAATCCGGTTATGAACGCTTCCGGGACCTTTGGGAATAGCGGGGAATACAGCCAGGTCATTAACCTCAAAGATCTTGGAGCCATAGTGACAAAGGGTGTTTCAATGGTGCCCTGGGAGGGGAATGGGACTCCAAGAGTCGCAGAGACCCCATCCGGGATGATGAACGCAATAGGGCTTCAAAATCCGGGGGTGGAAGCCTTCTTGGATAGGGACTTGCCCGTTTTAAGGGGCTTTGGAACAAAGATTATAGTCAATATCTGCGGCCACTCAATCGAGGAATACGAGGCCGTTTCGGAGAGGCTGTCTGAGATAGAGGGGATAGATATGCTGGAGGTCAATGTCTCCTGCCCGAATGTGAAGGAGGGGGGCATAGCCTTTGGGACAGACCCCGGGAAGCTCTCTCTTGTCACCAGGTCAATAAGAAAAAGGACGAAAAAGCCTATAATATTAAAGCTTTCCCCAAATGTCACAAGCATAGCCGATATGGCGAGGGCGGCCGAGAGCGAGGGGGCGGATGCGGTCTCCTTAATAAATACCTTTACGGCGATGAAAATCGACATTAGACAAAGGAAATTCTTCCTTGCCAATGGGACAGGAGGGCTTTCGGGTCCCGCAATTCACCCTATAGCAGTCAGGATGGTCTACGAGGCCGCCCATGCTGTGAAACTCCCCATAATTGGGATGGGTGGGATAGCGAGCGGCGCGGATGCGATTGAGATGATGATGGCCGGTGCCAGCGCGGTAGCGGTCGGAATGATGCAATTCTCGCGTCCGAGCATATTGATAGACGTAAAAAATCAGATCAGGGACTTCTTGATAGATGAAGGAATAGGGGACATAAGGGAAATTATAGGGATACTTTGAATATTCCGGACTGTAGGCTTGCCGCATTTATGCGTCAATCCTGCAGTCTGGAATATTCCCAAGGAAAGGGCTCTAAGAATGGAGAAAATAGAAGAGAACAGCATTGGACTTGGACTGGATGAAAAAAAAGTGACACTTAGCCCATCCAGGCTTGTTTATGAAAAGGTCTTGAATTTCAAGCCTATAGATAAGATAGCAGGGTACGATGTGAGACCCGGCTTTTATGAGATAAACGGAGCAACGGCGATACCTGGCGGCGTGAATTTCACTATTCATTCGCATCAGGCTACGTCCTGTGAGCTCCTATTTTTTAAATACGACCAGACCGAGCCGTTTGCGGTGCTCAAATTTCCTGAGAAGTACAAGATAGGCCATGTCTATTCTATGGTAGTATTCAATATCGATATAAGCGAATTTGAGTATGCCTACAGAATGGACGGGCCCAGCGACCCGTCAAAGGGAATCATATTCGACAAAAATAGGATTCTTTTGGACCCTTACGCCAAGGCGGTGACGGGGCAGAGCACCTGGGGGACTAAGTCCAGCGGAACGTACAGAGCGAGGGTGGTAAAGAACGACTTTGACTGGGAGGGGAGCATGAGGCCCCTCCATGACATGGAAGACCTGGTTATCTACGAAATGCACGTGAGGGGCTTTACAAAGGACACTTCATCCGAGGTCTTGCCGGAGAATCAGGGAACCTTTGCCGGGGTCATGGAAAAGATACCCTATCTAAAGGACTTAGGCGTCACGGCCGTGGAGCTCATGCCCATCTTTGAATTCGATGAGATGCTATCCCGCAGGGATTTCTATGGCAGGGAACTAATGGACTATTGGGGCTATAATACGGTCTGCTTTTTTGCCCCGAATACGAGCTATTCATCGGTCATAGAGAGGAACAGGGAGGGCTCCGAGCTGCAAAGCCTGATTAAGGAGCTGCACGATAACGGGATTGAGGTCTTTCTGGATGTGGTATTCAATCATACCGCAGAAGGGAATGAGAACGGGCCCTTCTTCTGTTTCAAGGGGATTGACAATAATATCTACTATATGCTGACCCCGGAGGGGTACTATTATAATTTCAGCGGCTGCGGGAATACCCTGAATTGCAACCATCCAATCGTACATCAATTGATCTTGGACTGCCTGCGCTATTGGGTGACTGCCTATCATATAGACGGCTTCCGCTTCGACCTTGCGTCTATCCTGGGACGCAATGAGGACGGCTCCCCGATGAGCCAGCCTCCGCTCCTGCAAAGCCTTGCCTTTGACCCGATAATGGGAGACATAAAGCTGATCGCTGAGGCCTGGGACGCAGGGGGAATGTACCAGGTGGGGTCCTTTCCCTCCTGGAACCGTTGGGCGGAATGGAACGGGCGCTACAGGGACGAGCTCAGGTCTTTCTTAAAGGGGGATTTCGGCAGGGCCGATGCGGCGGCAAAGCGCATTATGGGGTCGCCTGACCTGTATGCCAGGGACGGGCGGGGCCACAATGCCAGCGTGAATTTCATCAACTGCCATGATGGCTTCACCCTGCACGACCTCTATACCTATAATGAGAAGCATAATGACGACAACAATTGGGACAATACGGACGGGGCGAACGATAATTATAGTTGGAATTGCGGTTTTGAGGGAGAAACTTCGGATAAGGAGATAAACAAGCTGAGGAAGAGGATGGTGAGGAACGCGGCGGCTGTCCTATTCATGAGCCGTGGGACGCCGATGTTCTTCATGGGCGATGAATTCGGGAATTCCCAGGGCGGGAATAACAATGCCTATTGTCAGGATAATTACATAGCCTGGCTGAATTGGAGGGATCTGGAGCTAAACATGGACCTGCATCGCTTTTTCAGGGACATGATTTCTCTAAGGCGCTCTCATCCGGCAATCAGAAAGAGTCTTTCTCCCTCTTCATTGGGCTTCCCCGAGATGTCCATCCATGATACGGCTCCTTGGTGCCAGGGCTATAACGGGGACTCTCACTATATAGGGGTGATGTTCGCCGGAAGGCTTGAGAATGGTGAAGAGGACATAGTATATGTGGCAGTGAATTCCTGGTGGGAGAGTTTGAGCGTCACCTTGCCGGAGTTCCCGGCAAACTCAAATATGAGGTGGGGCCTTGCGGTTGACACCTACGACGAGGATGAGCCCTTTAAGAGGAACCCTATCCCGATATTACGAGATGTGAGGGTGGAGCCTAGGACAGTCAAGGTCTTCGTGGCAGGAGTCTTTGAATCGATTTGAGGGCGGGGTCCATGAACAAACAGCATTATAGCTTGCTTGTATTCCCCCGACAGCATGGGACGGGATTCGGTTATGTCGCCCTCATCCCGCCCATGCCCTCGTTTGGATTCTGCGCAGTCTTGTGCGGTTAATGCTGCCTGTACGGTTGGAAGTGCCTTATGTCCCTTCCAACTTCCAAAAAGACTCGCAAAGTAAGAGCTTCGCGCTCTGCTGTCCGCTTGCGCGGACTGTTTGCTTGAGTTTGGGCAGGTAGCTCGGATAATATCGGTTTTGATTGCGATAAATCGCATCAAAACCGATATTATCTGGCAACTGTCTGCAGATCTTTATCGGCTGGATGGCCCAAAGTCGCAGATTTTGTTTAAGAAGCACTCGCTGCATTTTGGTTTCTGCGACTTGCAAATGCTCCTGCCCAGGGTGATTAGCTGTAGATTGATTCTGGACCAGTGGTCCTTGGGGAGCTTATCCATTAAATCGAATTCGATTTTTACAGGGTCGGTTTGCTCTGTAAGCCCAAGCCTCTTCGATATTCTCTTGACATGCGTGTCCACGACAATGGACGGCTCATGGAAAACATGGGTACGCACCACATTGGCAGTCTTTCGCCCGACTCCAGGGAGCCTTATCAGGTCCTCCAATCGGGAGGGCACTTCTCCTGCGAATTCCTGGAGCAGCATTTTGCAGCAGTCCCTTATGTGGAGGGCCTTCGTGTGATAAAAACCGCAGGGGTGGATGTCCCGTTCAAGTTCCTTTATGTTCGCTTCGGAGAAGGAGGGGATATCCGGGTACTTTTGAAAGAGGGTTAGAGTCACTTGATTCACCCTCTCATCCGTACACTGCGCCGAAAGTATGGTCGCGATCAAGAGCTCATGCGGTTTCCTTGGCGAGTATGTAAGCGTCGGCTCCGTTTCTGCTCCATAAGCCTCGTCAAGGAGCTTCAATATTTCCGATATCCTTTTTTCAGTCTTTTTTTCCATCTTCTTTCAGTCTCCTGAGTATCGCCCTTTTAGAAAAAGAATTGAGTTTCTCTGCGAACATTACTAGATCCAGCCTCTTTAAATCCGAAGAATCGGACTCGGTATAGAGCCCTTGCAGCAGAGTGAAATTCTCCGTGACATCGCTTCCTGAGAGTATGCCGAATTCCAATAGCTCTATTGCCTCATCTTTTAGCCCCAATTCGAGATATTTATTGGATAATCTGACCAGGGTACGGGACATCAATGTGAAGCGTTCATCGGCTCTAGATAGCTTGCTGAAATTTACGGCTCCATATTTGATTCTTATGTCAGTATTTGACAATCCGGTCAGGTTCATTATGCTCAAATTTGACAGGTTTTTCAAAGTTTGCTGGTATTCCTTGATTTGCTCGTCATCTGTGATAATATTGAGGGGCAGCCTTTCTGGGATATGGATCCATTCGGATTCATCTATTTTTTCTGAGACGCTGGCATAGGATGCCCTCTCTCTTTCCCAGAAAGAATTAAGACCCACAGAGCGTTCTTTATCCGTTTTCTTTATTGAACGCCTGATGATGAGTCCTGCCAATATTATGCTTATTAGTGGAAGAAGTCTCATGGAGGATTATGATATGAATTTCTTTAAATTTTTCAATGGACGCAATAGAAGGATTATATCGACGATTATAGTCGCAGCCCTGATATTGGCATTGATTCTGTGCTTCATACCCGGTCAATGATGAACCCCGGAATTTCTTTTGCCCAAGCTTAAGGTATCTTTCGCTATTATATCATTGATTGGAGGTTTTTTTGTGAAGAGTTATAAAAAAACATGTAAGGCGCTGCTCTTCATGCTTTTCATGGCTTTTTTTCTTGCCGCAAATGACCGTGATTTTGTTGTAGCTGGAAGCCGGGACACCATTGAGGAGGGAGTTTATGCGGAAAATGTGAATCTTTCGGGATTGACCGAGAAGGAGGCTCAGGAGAAAATAGGGGAGTACGCTGAGTCCCTCGCTAAGTCCTCTATAACCCTCGTATGCGTTGGCGGAAATACTGTAGAAATCGCTCCCTCTGAACTCGGGGTCGAATGGCAGGACACAGGAATTGCGAGAAAGGCCGCAAACTTAGGGAAGAATGGGGGATTGATAAAACGATTCAAGGAACTCACGGATTTAAAGAGAGAAAATAAGGTCTTTGAAATTGAGTTTTCAGCGAGCGACCAGAAGATCCTCTCTGTCCTCCACGAAAAATGCGCTTCCTTCGATGAGGCCGCTGTCGATGCTGCGCTGGAACCCGGGAATAACGGGAGCTTCACGATAAGAGAAGGGAAAAACGGGCAATCTGTAGATATTGATTCATCCCTTGAAAGGATCAAGACCTATATAAAGGATTCATTAAGGCCTGGAGAGAACAGGATTGAGCTGCCCATCAAGGAGACAGAGCCTAAGGGGGACAGCGAGACACTCTCAAAGATAAAGGATAGGCTTGGGACTTTCACTACCGCATATCCCAGGTCCTCATCCGATAGGTGCGCAAATATTTCTGCGGGCTGCTCCCACGTGAACGGGACTATCCTTTATCCCGGGGAGCAATTCTCGATGTATAAGCATGTAAGCCCCTTCACTGAGGAAAATGGTTATCATCTTGCGGGGTCTTACTTGAATGGGCTGGTGGTTGAGTCCCTTGGAGGGGGCATTTGCCAGGTTTCTTCCACCCTGTATCAGGCCGTGCTGAGGGCGGAGCTGCAAGTGGACCAGAGATCGAATCACTCCATGGTAGTGGACTATGTGCCCCATTCAGGCGACGCGGCCATAGCCGGGACCACCAAGGACTTTAAATTCACTAATAATACGAAGTATCCCATCTACATAGCTGGCAGCACAGGAGGCAAGGAAATAACCTTCACTATTTATGGAGTGGATGAAAGGCCTGATAACCGTACCCTTGACTTCGAGAGCATCGATACCGCGACTGAGGAGCCGGAGGGGGTCAAGGTGATCGGGGATCCCGGACAGAACGCAGGATTCGCGAAGCTTCAGGGCGCACATACTGGCTACAGCTCGGAATTTTGGAAGATTATCAAGGTTGATGGAAAGGAAGAGTCCAGAGAAAGGGTCAATAAGAGTTATTATAAAGCGACCCCTAAAACATTGACTCTTGGAACCGCTACGGATAATCCAATAACAAAGTCCGCAATATCTGCGGCGATAGCCTCACAGGACATTGATTACGCCAGGGCAGTAGCGGCGTCCATTTCAAAGGAT
>JAGBNY010000100.1 GCA_017634175.1 Lachnospiraceae bacterium | reverse complement strand
GTTCCTTATGAGGAGCTGACGGTCACGATCCTGCGCAGCAGGAAACCTGTCAAGCTGTTCAAGTACCTTTCGGCGAAGGACGGGTATAGCATTACGGAGACCGATCCCGGCGTTTATCGAATCAGCGGCATGATAGATATAGTCTTGCAGATCGTAGTGATCAGGGAATTGAAGGGCGATGTTTTCCTCCCGCTTCGCATCATGGTCAAAGATGCCGACCGGGACGAGATCAAGGCATTTCTGCGTGAGGCTCTGACCTATGAGATACCAGAATACCAGAACGATGCGAGAGCGGTGCTGAATGTCAGCAGCGAGGCGAACGAGGAGACGTTCGAGAAGATAAGGAGGGATGAAGATATGGGCGAAGCGATGAGAAGAGTAATGAAGGACGATTTGGCGGAGAGCGAGCAGCGCGGCGAGCAGAACGCAATGGTTCAGGCTATCAAGAACGTCATGGACAAACTCAAATATACTGTGGAGCAAGCCATGGATTTGTTAGATGTTCCGTCCGATCAGCGTTCCATGTACGCAGGCCTTGTAAACAAGAAGTAAGGAAGTGGGAGCTTAACAGGCTACCTTTTCTCATGCTGGCAAAACAAACCCCGCCATCGCTGGCGGAATTGAATCCTGAGATCAGCGATGAAGAGGCGAGGGCTATGGGTGGATTACAAAGGGGTTCCGGCAAATGTACCAGAAAGATCCTGCCTAAATTGGCTATAATAAGAGCGGAAAGGCGACTTAAATGGCGCACAAGGATTTTCGGTAAGACGGGGCGGCGCTTTCATTCGCGCGGCCTCGTCAAACGCATTACCCAATATACCCCCAATATCTACCCTTACCAATTAAATCTTCCAGCTAGGGCTGCTTCTATCTTCCCTACGAGCTGTCCGCTGTCCGGGGGCTTCAGGACATAGCCCGCGGGCTTGTCCTTGATGACGTCCACGATTTTTTTCTTTTCGGCCACTCCCGTCAAGAAAATTACGGGGATGGAATCCCCATACATTTCCCGGATTTTCAAAAATGTCTCCTTCCCATCCATGCCCGGCATATTGTAATCCAACAGGATCAGGTCAGGCGGATTCATTTCTACGCTTTCAAGGGCCTGTTTCCCGGACTTTGCAAAGGACACCTCGTACCTATCCTTCAAAAGCTCGTTTATTGCCCTCAGCATCAAGGCGGCATCGTCTACCACCAGGATTTTCTTCTTCTCCGCCCTTACCATATAGGACTCGAAAGGCCTAAAGACCAAGTCTTCGATATTTTCTTCTTCTGCCTCGCTGCTTTCTTCATTGGACTTTATTTCCGCTTTGCCCGCAAGGAGAGACTTGCATTTCTTCAAAATATCGTAATTATTGACAGGCCTAAACAGCACAGCTATGCGCTCGCCCTCGCAAAGATAAGAATACTTTTTATAATTCTCCTCCATGTCGATCACGATGACCGGCGTGCTGCCCCAATCCTGATTCAGATAATCGAAAAGATTCTTTGTGTCAATCTCTGCGTCTCCCATATATAGGAGAAAGAGGTCGGGTTTTGCTATCTTTGACATCCCCCTCACGCTTGTCAGGTCGAAAGGGCACATTTGTACCTGATAATCCTCTGAGAGAAAGTCATTTATGCTGCGGTAAACATCATTGAACACGCCGAGCATCATTATTTTTTTATTCATAATCCGCACTCCTCGTATATTTTATTTGTAATCCCAATAACACCGTCATAGTCCAGATTTTTCACCTGACCCCCAAGCTCCTTGATAAGTTCATCAACGGGCGCGCTATAACTGTATTTCCGAAGTTCCTCCATCAAGAAGTCCGATGCGTCAATGTCCAAGTCATCTATGGCTTTCCCAAGCATTTCCAAATATTGACGAAGCAGCTCAGGTTCAATCGCCGGCTTTTCCATCGCATCCGTCTTCGCCGCTTCAAGCCCTTCAGCAAAAGCCTTTTTTAAAGAAGATAAATTTTTCTCCCTCTCTTCCATGAAAATCGGCATGAGGGCCTTTATCCTAGCTATATCTCCCGCGCCTGCGGCATATTCCAGGAGCTTTGCCAAAGACGAGACAGCAAGCGCCCCATACATGGCGGATGTGCTCTTCATCGCATGAATCTTTACTTCAAATAATTTTAATGCGTCCTCCGAAGATTCCCCCTGCGGCTCAACAGAATCATCATTCTCCGATATCAAAGCGCGGTAATGCTTTTCCAGCTCACTCCAGTCTGAATCCGCCGTTTCGATATAATCACTTATTATCCCACGCAAAATCTCAGGGTCTTTAATCTTAAGCAGCGCATAGCCCCAGTCAACCCCGTCAACTTCAGGAAAATCATCATCCTCAACAGAAAAGCCCGTCTCTTGTTTTTTGACAGGAGCTTCCTCAATCCCTTGAAATTTCAAGATTTCCTCCGGCAAATGCCTCTTCATTACCCCCAAAAGACCATCGAAACTGATGGGCTTAGTAAGGAAGTCCGAAAAGCCCGCTTGCAGCATCTCCTCTCTCATCCCAGGTATTGCGCTAGCTGTAACAACAATTATCGGGGTGTCCACATTCATGTTATCCGGGGCTGTATGCAGCTCCTGCAAGACCTCTATCCCATCCATATCGGGCATCATGTAATCCATGAATACGATGTCGAATTTTTTTTCTTTCATGAATTCCAAGGCCTTCGGTCCGCAGTCCGCTTCAACTATTTCCACCCCCAGGTCCTTCAAAAGTTCCCTAAAGACCTTTCTATTCATGGCATTGTCGTCCACAAGTAGAATCTTTGCCCCATCAGCCTTCACGCCGGTGACAAACGGCTTTATTTCGCAATATCCCCAGGAATCGCTCGGCAGATATTTTTCCAATAGCTCATTCAGCTTATCTATCTGGATTGGTTTAGTGAGAAAATCAGTAAATCCAGCGGCGATATACATTTCCCTCGCCCCAACGATTGCATTTGCCGTAAGCGCGACAATGGGAGTCAGGCGATTCAATCCTTCCGGATTTTCGCATATCTTCCTCATCACGTCCATGCCGTCCATGCCAGGCATCTTGTGATCCAGGAAGATCATGTCGTATTTATTAGAATTTATAAGACCCATACCCTCTTCGCCAGAAGCGGCCTTATCTATCCTCATTTCTGAATTCTTTAGAAGCCCCTCGAATACCTTAAGATTCATCTCGTTATCATCCACCACGAGGACGTATCTTCCCGGGGCCTTGAATATCCTCTCTGTATCCTTGCTCCCTCTTTCCCTGGTTACTGTAATATGGCTCTGCAAACTCCCTATCGGCTCCGGGCTCATCACGCGCTGCTCCACTTCAAAGGAAAATGCAGAGCCCTCACCATATTCGCTTTGGACAATAAGGTCAGAGCCCATTAGCTTCAAAAGCTTAATAGTTATGCTCATGCCGAGCCCTGTACCCTCGATATTGCGATTCCTCTCTTCCTCAATCCTGGAGAAAGGGGCAAAGAGCTTATCCATGTCCTCTTTCTTCATCCCTATCCCGGTATCAGAGACCCTGACCTTTAGATAAATATTGGAATCATCCTTCCAGGAAAAGGAAATCTGTATTTCCACCAATCCTTTCTCAGTATATTTGACCGCATTGATAAGGAGATTCAATATGCACTGCTTAATCCTTATCTCGTCACCAAAAAGCAGATAAGGCGTGTTCGGGTCCAAGTCCAAGGAAAGAGCGAGCCCTTTCTTAACAGCCCGCTCATTGACCATATTCATGAGGTCATTCAGCATGGGACCCAAGTCGTACTCTGCCGGAATGATCTCCATCCGCCCTTCCTCAACCTTTGAAAAATCCAAAATATCGTTAATCAGGGCCAGCAAGGTCTTCCCTGCGGTCTGAATATCCTTTGCATAGGATAGGATGTTCTCTTCCCTGCTTTCCCGCAGTATCATTTCATCCATGCCCAGCACCGCATTTATCGGGGTACGGATCTCATGGGACATATTCGCTAAAAATGCGCTCTTGGCCTTATTCGAGGCATCGGAATCCACCTTCTGCCGCTGCAGTATCCTGGATTCCAAGACAAGCGCGCACACTATGGCAACTATAGTGAGCTTTCGCAGATCCTCGCTTTCCACGAAGCCCTCTGGCGAGTCCAGCTTATTTATCAGCTCATAGGCTCCCACCACCTCTCCCTCGAAGCTCTTTATTGGCATTACAAGGATAGACTTCGTGAGATAGCCCGTCTTTTTATCCACGTCAGGATTGAAGTCAGGATGATTATAGGGGTCATTCGTGATTATCACCTTATTCTCGCGGATGCAGCGCCCCACTATGCCTTTTGCGTCATCGACAACTATGGAACCCGCACCG
Source organism: Lachnospiraceae bacterium (assembly GCA_017634175.1). Classification (GTDB taxonomy): domain Bacteria; phylum Bacillota; class Clostridia; order Lachnospirales; family Lachnospiraceae; genus NK4A144. The sequence goes on along the minus strand of JAGBNY010000100.1, from coordinate 989 downwards.
ACGGCTATTTCCGCCACAATCAGATGATTCTCCTTGTCCCACCTCCAGAAGCTGCTCCTGTCAGAATGCACAAGAATCCGCCCCAAGTCCGAGAAGAGGCGGATGATCTGCGAGCTGTCATAAGAGAGACTCGATGTCATTTGGTTGTAAATCTCGCTTGTTACATCAAAAATATAATCTATACTCTGTTTTTCCATGCTTGAAAGTATAGCAAATATCTGGATATAAATCAACCGCTGAAAGCTCTAAACGCTACAGCGTCACTATTCACGGTCAGCTTTTTTGCCTTTCTGCTTGCTTTTGTAACGAAAGTTGATTATCATAAAGAAGAAATGGGCAGGTAAAAGCGATGGATTTCGAGGAATACGAATATAATGGAACAGTCTTTATTTACGAGACAAAGGAGCATATATTGAGAATGGCCGTACCTGGATCAAGCAACGTCATAATCCGAGGCATTTTGCGGTATGGTCAGACTGTCGAGATTCCATTTTCTATAGACGGGTCCCCGATAACCTCGTTTTCTCCCATGCAGGATCTCTCCTTTTCCCCTCCTTACCCCGGAGTCAAGAAGCTCTGTATCCCTGCGCTCCTAGGCAAAATTTCACCCGAAGAGACCGGCAATCTTATTTTTCCAGATCTGGCAGAGCTAGCGGTCGACAGGGAGAATCGAATTTTTTGCACAGATGGGCAGATGCTCTATAAAAATAACAGAAAAGAGCTCTTCTTATCAATGGCAGCCGGACGAAAAAGAGAAGCGGCGACAGTGCCTGCAAGCGTGCTGCGGATCGGTGAATATGCTTTTTCAGAAACTATATGCGAAGAGATTCTCTTTGAAAACCCTGATATAGAAGCCGAAAGCACGAGTTTCTTGTGTTCAGCATGGGCGAAAAGACAGGAGAACGCAATCTATGTGGGAAATATGCTCTTTCAAGCAAAGCCCGATACCAATTCACTCATAATAAACGAGGGCGTAACAAGGATTCATG
>JAGBNY010000099.1 GCA_017634175.1 Lachnospiraceae bacterium | reverse complement strand
GTGAAATCGGGCCTCAGGGCCAGAGTCATATTCTCGTTATCAAAAAACTTATATATCTCCCGGGATGGAGCCATGTCCATATCCTGGGCATATACATCAAAATATTCAAAGCTGGGCGTCTCAATTTCCTTATAGCCAAAAGAAGAGATTTTTTCCCCTATGGCTCTCCCCAAGGCATGTTTTTCCAAGAGTTCCCTGCCGTATATGTCCCTCACTCCATCAGGAGTGTGCAAAAGCCTGTTACTATTCATTCTCTCTCGTCTAAATCCTTCTGCACTGCATCGAGATAGGGCACGTAAAGTCCCGGTCTGGGTACAATCACGAATCTTTCCTCTATCTCATCAAACCGGAAGCTCCTCCTGCCCCCGTTTCTCCAACGATTCCAAAATTCCAACAGTTTTTTGTACGTTAGATAGTACAACACGTTCCTGCCTGTGTAATTGATTATAATAAAAGAAATGCCCCCCTGGGACTCGAACTCGCCCATGAATTCTACTTGGTGATCGTGGATATTCGAAAGCGAAAAGGTGTCGCTAGCACATTCCTTCGCATCAAAGCAGGCTGGAATCCCTTGAATTGACCCCATATAGTCCACAGTGGATCGCCTCTCGAAATAGGCCAGGGTAATCGTCCTCTTCTCCTTATCGAATTCCACAGGGGTTATGGGAGTAGGTATCTTTTGAATAAGGCATAAGTGACTTTCTCTGTACTTTTCATTGGTATAATTAATCATATCCTCCAAGGTGGATCCTCGGAGCCCATGCGCTTTCCAAGCCATTGTATATTAAAATCTTGAAACAAACTTAGGATCTCTCAAAAATTTTCGCAGGTCTGGATCCGGTTACATAGCTCGGACCCGTAATAACCATTCACCTATATTTCAGCAGTTGATTCATGTCCTCTGGCAAAGCGGCCTTGAATTCCTTTTTCGAAAGGCTTCCCAGCGCCCCTTTCAAGGCAGGGAAGGCGATACTGTATGCGTGGAGGAGCTGCCGCCCAATATTCAGCTTCTTTGATGCCTCCATGCTCTCCGCTGTCCCATACTTGACATCCCCCATGACCGGATGGCCAATTGAAGCCAGATGACCCCTGATCTGATGGTGCCTGCCGGTAATCAGATTGACCTCCAATTCTGTCATTACGACTCCATCATGGGATATATGGGATAAGGGCTTATACTCGGTCTCAATCTCCATTTCCGCCGCTTTCTTATGAATGACCCCATCCGGCAGGCTGGACAAGATTTCAACCTTATTCGCCTCCTCGTCCCTTAGCATGAAGCCCTTGAGACGGTCTCCTTTCTTCACCTCTCCAAAGACAATGCAGCGGTAAATCTTCGTAAGTCTTCGGTCCTTTATTAGCTGGGAAAGCTCCTCCAGTCCCTTGTGGCTGAGTCCCCCCAGGACTAACCCCGAAGTATTCCTGTCCAGCCTGTTCACTATCCCGGGCTTAAAAGCTTTTGAATTGGACTTTGAATTTTCTTCAAAATAGCTTAAAAGAAGGTCGTTCAATGAGACATCACCTGAAGAATCTCCCTGGGACAAGAGCCCGGCAGGCTTGTTCATCACTATTATATTGTCGTCCTCAAAGATTATGCTTCTCTTGAAAGCGGAGTACTCCTGCTTAGACGGCTTCTTCGCTGATTCTTCGGCTTTTCCCGCCTGCGGATTAGGCTTCTCGAATTTTTGGAAGACCTCATCCGAGAACCATATGCTGACCCTGTCCCCGGTCTTCAGCTTCTCGCTCCCATCCGCCTTCTTCCCGTTTAAGTCTATATTCTTCTTTCTGAGCGCCTTATATATGACGCTATTCGGCGCCTTGGGCAGCACCTTAGCGACATATTTTTTTAAGGTCTGACCATCGTCCGCAGCCTCAACCCTGTATTCTTTCATAAGCTACAACGTAATCTCCTTGACCAGTTCCAGCATCTTTCTGTCTGTATCCAATTGCTTAATCCCTTGCTTATTCAAGTAGTTAAGCCGTTCCAAGAAAAGACCCAGATCATTAAAAATCTTAAAATTCCAATTCTTGAACCCATTCTTTTTTGCCATATAGGACAGGTGACGCACGAATTCATCATTCATGTCCCTGTTTCCATTTTCCATATATAGACTCAGGCTCTTATTCAGAGCGAAGAGGCACTTTGACTCAAAGGAGCCTTTTTCTGTCGTAAAAACCAAGTCATAAAAAACAGGTATTTCCCCTCTTTTTTCCTCCACCTGGCTAAACAAGGACGGATCCGCTCCCTTGAATCGCAGAAACATTATGAGCTGCACCACAGCCCCGGCAGAGGGAATAGCCGAAATTACTGCACAGATAATGAATACAGTAGCCATATCCCGAAAAACCAGCCGCCCCATTGCTACGAGGAGAACAGAAAAACCCACGAAGAGAGCCGCTCTAATGATTGCCGCCTTACGCATAGAGGCAAGATATCCGCATCTTCCCTTCGGAAGGATCCCAAAAATCTCCCTCATGACTACTTCCTCTGAAGAAGGGTCTCAAAGCTCACTATGAGTCCATTGGGAAGTATTTTTGACAAAATCCTAAAAACAGCCATTGGAACGCTTGTGGTAGAAACAGGACGTCTCTCAAAAGCATCTCTCAAAGCCCTTTTGACCGTCCTTTGAGGCTTCTCCATGAATAATCTCTTGAACCAGGCAGGATTCCCCATTCCCCCATGCCTAAAGAATGCTGTACGAACCGGCCCCGGACATACGGCCGTGACTGAAATCTCTCTTTCCTTCAATTCACTATTCAAGGCCCTTGAAAAGGATAGCACGAAAGCCTTAGTTGCCGCATATACAGCAAAAAATGGCTGGGGAGAAAAAGCAGACCCCGAGGCCATATTTATTATCCTGGCTCCTCTAGACATATATGGAAGAGCGAGCCCTGTGACTCCGGTGAGGGAGAGGGCATTCAACTTTATGGTCTTCATCTGTTCCTGGAGAGAGAGCCTTTCAAAGCTCCCAGCCTCTCCCCGTCCGGCAGAATTAATCAAGAGTACAACCATAGGGTTTTCATTTTCAAGCATACCTTGTATCGTACTCATTCCTTTGCTGGAATTCAAATCTGCGCTTATTGGCCTGACTCTTCCCGGAAAACGCTTCGCAAGCGCTTCAATCTTCTTCATGCGCCTGGCCACAGCCCATACCTCTTCCAGATGATAGGTATTGTTGTCTTTTAATAGGGACTTTAAAAATTCGTACCCCAGGCCGCTGGAGGCTCCTGTCACTATTGCTATCCTATTCAAGCTCCAATCAGCTCCTTATAATCTCTTATATAATAATCCGCCATCTCTCTTTTCTGCTGATCCACATCCATTGAATAATCGTCCTGAACCGCAACAATCCTCATCCCCGCGTTACGCCCCGCCATGAGTCCCGGTATGATGTCCTCGAAGACCACGCAATTTTCAGGCGCTATAGAGATATCCCTGGCCGCCAAAAGATAGACATCCGGAAAGGGCTTGCTGCGTTCCACCATATCCGTGGTGCGGATAGTGTCGAAAATCCCGCGAAGATTCAAATTCCTGTCACAGGCCGCAACCAGTTCAGCAGAGTTGCTTGTTGCTATGCCGGTCTTTATTCCGATTGCCTTAAGCTCCATCAGAAAATCATGAGCCCCCGGCTTGAACTTCACGACCTTTTCATAATTATACATTGCCATATTATTCAAGGTTTCCGCTAATTGAGTCAGATCCTCTTCTACGTGAAAACGCTCCTTGAAATAGGCGACAGTCTCCCTATAGGAAAGCCCCTCTATTTCCTTTTGGAAATGCGGGTCATAGACCTTCCCCGTTCTCTCCAGAAATTCCCTGTCAATCGAGGACCACATCCACATGGAATCTATCACTGTCCCGTCCATGTCAAATAAGACTGCCTTTGTCTCCGGAAAAAGATTAAAGAACTTTTCAAGACTCATAAGCTCTTAAAACTCCTAAGAATCTCCAGTAGGAAAATCCATACCCGCTGTGCTGAAGCTATGCTCAATTTTTCCTGGACTGTATGGGCATCAATGATATCCGGTCCTATGGACACCATATCAATTCCTGGCATCTTCTCTGCAAAGACACCACATTCCCGTCCTGCGTGTACTCCAGTCACCATTGGAGCCTTGCCGAAGAGGCTTTTATAGATGCCTGCCACAAACGGAGCCAAAACAGAATCATTCTTATATTCCCAAGCGGGAAATTCATTGTACTCCTCATATCTCCCACCAATGGTCTCTGTCAAATAACGCAGCTTATCAGAAAGCGCCTCTTTTTCAGACGTGATTGAACTGCGAATCGTACTCTCAAGGAAAAATTCCCGCTCTCCAAGCCTCATGATGGCTGTATTTATAGAGCTTTGAACAAGACCGTAGGTGACAGCTTCCTGGCTTATTTTCTGTATCCCATCGGGCACAGTATTCAGGAGAAAAACGAGCCGCTCCTGGGTCCTCTTGTATAGGACTTTTTCCTCGAAATACCCTTGATAATCACAATATATCGAGATGTTGTGCTCATTCGCCCGATATTCATTTTGAATTGTCCGTTCAAAGTCTTGGATAAGGGACTCGAAATCCCCCGTGTCCTCCTTATCCAGGATGACCTCACATTCAGCCCCTCGGGGAATCGCATTCGGCATGAGGCCTCCAGTCAGGCTCTTCAATCGGAAATCCACCTTGCTTGAAAGAAAATGCAGGAGCCTCCCCATTATGATATTCGCATTGCCGGGGCAGCGATGTATCTCTGTGCCCGAATGCCCGCCCTGAAAGCCGCTTGCTATGATCTTATATTTTTCGCCGCGGTCTTCCTTATATCTCACGGCGACATACATTTTCCCGGAAAGCCCCCCCGCGCTGCTGGTAAGGATCTGGGACTCATTCCTTTCATCGATGCTTATCAGAAACCTGCCTGAAAGGCCAGATACATCTAAAGCGAGCGCTCCTCGAAGCCTGTCCCCCTCATCGGCTGTAAAAATCGCCTCTATGGCAGGATGTTCAATCTCATCGGATTCCAGGATGCTCAGGATATAGGCAATGGAAATGGCGCTCTCCGCTCCCATGGACTGGCCCCTTGAAAAGACATACTCATCTATATAGTTTATTTCGGGTACGGTCTTTAGGATATCATGCCGGTCTGCCCCGCTCATATAAGTGTCCATATGAGCCTGAAGAATGACTGTCGGGGCATCCTCCTGCCCCGCAGTGGCTCCAGAATATATCACGACATTGCCATAATCATCCTTTTTGCATCTGAGTCCATGGGACCCGGCAAAAGAAACCAAATAGGCTGCCGCCTCTCCAGTATGCCCGCAAGGCCTCATTATCGAGCAAAGCTCCTCAAAATAGTGAAAGACCCTTACTGGTTCCAATCGGGTGAGCTTGTAATCCATTTATCTTCTTTTCCCTCTGCTTCCGTTTCCTTGAGACACCCTTCCCTGCCCATTAATCGATGTGATCTGGCTCTTTTCAGGCTGCTTAACCGCGCCCTGCACTGTTGAAACAGCATTAGCCCTGTTTACGGGATTTATTCCAGCAGCCCCTTGCTGCTGTACCTGTACCTGAGCCTGTGCCTGTGCCTGTGCTTGTACCTGTTCCTGGACAGGCACGCTGTTCTGCCCTACGCTATTTATTCGAACC
>JAGBNY010000098.1 GCA_017634175.1 Lachnospiraceae bacterium | reverse complement strand
TGTGGAGGACCGGGATATTCATCTTGGGGTCAAACGCTTGTTAAATGAGTCCCATGAAAAATCCATGAGAATTGCTGAACTTACGAATAGGATTTTTCTGCTTAAGGCCTCTTCATATGAGGATGGCGGCGACTTTGTGATTGATGAAGAGGAGGAGATGGAGGGAACTGCGCTTAGGCGCTGCTGCGAAGAGCTGTTAAAGTTGAATAAGGGCAAAATCTGTGCCTGTCTTTCTGCATTAGGAGAGGAAAAGGACTCAATTAAATATGTAATAGGCAGCAGGAGCATAGATATGAGAGGCTTATGCAGGACTTTGAACGCAGAATTCAATGGAAAGGGGGGCGGGAGCGCTGCGATGGTGCAGGGAGGCTTAAAGGCCCCGCTTGAAAGAGTGAAGGAGCGGCTTGAAAATCTCATTGCGGAGCTTTTGGTTAAATGAAAAGGTCCTTGGCGATATTTTTCGCACTATTCATTTTGCTCTCTCTGTTCGCGGTCCCGACAGGAAGCCAAGAAGCTTTGGAAATCAAGATTAATGAGGTATGCACATCAAATCTTTGCAGCTGCTTCGATGAATATGGAGGGACTCCGGATTGGATCGAGCTCTATAACCCTAATGACAGGGCGGTGGATTTAACCGGGTGGCATTTATCGGATTCAGAGAAAAGATTGGATAAGTGGGAATTTCCCGCTGCGCAGATTGAGCCGCACGGATATCTCTTGATATATGCTTCGGGATGGGATGGTGATTACGGTAAGTCTGATGAAAAAGACTTTAATCCTAGAGAATGGATTGTTTTTGGGGGCAGGAGTAAGGAGGATAATGGGCTTCATGCGTCCTTCAGGCTTTCTTCAGAGGGAGTCAATCTCTATCTTTCTGATGCCGGGAAAAAGCTAATAGATTATGTGGAAGTCCCGAAGCTTCGCTATGATACGGTCTACGGGCGCACCCGGGACGGAAATATGGACTTTGAGAGACTTACAGCCACCCCCCTTAGCTCTAATGAAGCTTCTGATGAGGCGTGGTATCCAGATTGCGCCTCTCCCGTTATCTCCCATGATTCCGGGTTCTTTGAGGCTGGAATAGATTTGTCAATTGATTTTCCGAGCGACATAGATGAGACGCATATTGGAGGCTGTGAAATCCGCTATACAATGGACGGGAGCATCCCCGATAGCGAATCGGAGCTTTTTCAGGGGTCTCTCCATCTTGGGGAGATAAAGGATCAGCCGAATCGCTATTCAGAAAGGGAGGATATTTCTCCGTATTACTTTAGCTACATGAAGAGCAGGGGCTACGAGGTCCCTGCTGGAAACGTTCAAAAGTGTACTGTTCTCAGGGCAGCAGTCTTCAGTGGAGGGAAGAGGGTGAGCGAGACTGCCGACAGGGTATTTTTTATTGGAGAGCTGCCAGAAGAATATGAAGGAACAGGGATTATTTCCCTGATTACTGACCCGGACAATTTTTTTGGGTACAAGAATGGGATTTATGTGATCGGGGAAAAGGGGGAAGAGGACTTTAAGTCCAAATTAATGGAAGACGCTGTGGCCAGGCGGCTCATAGAGGAAGATCCCACTCTGCCGCTCAACGGCAGTGTGTCCATTAATGGGATAGGCATGGGTGAATACGTGGACGCGAACTATCGGCAGGAGGGGGCTCTTTGGGAGAGGCCGGCCCTAATGACCGTGTTCGATTCTTCAAAAAACAAGATTTCAGAGCAAAGAATCGGAGTACGTATAAAAGGTCATAGATCTAGGAGCTTTCCTCAAAAAAGCTTGAATCTTTTCGCCAGGAAATGCTATTCGGGGTCGGAATTCTTTGACAGGACTCTTACACTGGGAATGGGACTTGAAGGCGAAGCCTTGGATCTATCCAGGCTGTCCCTAAATACCTGCGCTCAGGATGAAAAGAGCAAGGTCAGGGATGAATTCCTCTCTAGGCTTTGCCTTGAAGGCGGTTTGAAGGTGGATAGTGTCCATTATATGGAGCCTTATTTCGTGTTCTTGAATGGGGAATTCTGGGGGACGTATTTATTGTCCAATTCGCAGGATACATCTTACCTGGCTGCTGCTTATGAGGTGCCTGAAATGGACGTGATTCGGGTCAAGAATGAGTGGTTGGAAGATGGGGACAACGGGAGAAAGCCATCAGGAACCGACATCTACTGGGGATTCAGGGGTTTTCTTTCTAAATGCGATTTGTCCCAAAAATCAGACTACGAAAGATTCCAGGAATATATGGATATTGAAAGCCTCATTGACTATTACTCTCTCAGGATCTATATGGGGAAGGCCATGGATTGGCCGATCATGAATACGGGGATGTGGAGATACCGAAAAGAAGAGAAGGAGAATAGGGACCTCTATCCCATGAGGGATGGGAGATGGCGATGGCTCAATTATGACAATAATTCGGACATACAGCTCGAATACGTCTCTGTGAATTCATTTGAAAAGGTCTATCACGGAGGGCGGGGCTTAGGCGATGGGGACGAGGTCTTGCAAAAGCTGATGGAGAGCGATGAATTCAGGAAAAAATTCAAGGAAAGATTCCTTGAGCTATCTTCGCAGGTGTTCTCCTATGAAAAGGCTCTGCCTATTTTTAGGGATGTCGTCATGAAGAATAGAAAGGCCGCAATTATAGGGAATAAGCGGTATTTTGGAGCCTCCTATAGCGAAGCTGAGTATGAAAAAGAGATTCAGGACATGGAAGAATTCCTAAAGCTCCGGGCTTCCTATATTGTGCCTGTGATTGAAGAAGCAATGAAGTAATTATAATCTGCAGCATAAGATTAAAGGGGCATTCATGCCCCTTTTTCTATATGGGAAGCATAATGTTTGACATGAATTGCTTATTTTCATGTGAAAAAATAGCTATGCCGCCGTATTTCTCGACAGTGAAGCTCACGGATCTAAGCCCGTTCCCGGCCTCGTGCCTATGGGTGGAGAGATATATCCCGTTTCTCTTTCTCACCTTTCCATTGAAGCTGTTAGTCACGACTATGTAGAGGGCGGCAAAATCATCATTTCTTATAGAGAAATCGATGAATCTCTCTCCTTCGGGGAGGTCCTGGCAGGCTATTACCGCATTATCCAGGATATTCCCTATTATATTGCATAAGTCCATATCTGAGAGCTTTGTTGTCTCAGGAAGGTCTATGTCCAAATCCAGGTCAATAACCCTCTCGACTGCCAGATTAATATAGAAATTAAATAGGGCATTGACAGCCGTATTCTTGCAAATATTCGCTACCTCGTTTTTGGGGAGGGTATTCACGTAGCCCTTGAGGTAGGTGCTGACAGCCTCCAGGTTTCCCTCATCCACAAGGCTGCAGAGCATTCTCAGAGTCTGGCGGAAATCGTGACGCTGCCTGGCTGTAGCTTCGATATAGTTTCTCTGCTTTGTATATTGGCTCTCCTGCATTTCCAGGATGCGGTTTCGCTCCTGCTCTTTTGCAGCATTGATTATGCCTCTCACTATGAAGTAATAAATTGCGCATAAAAAGATGAGGAGGGATAGGAGAAGGATGATGGAGACCCAATAAAAGAAAGGCACCTTATTTACGTGCAGGGTATCATACTTCCTGATAGTTATGAAGGTATTATAAAAAATAAAGATGGATGAGACGGGGAGGGTCAGGTACCAAACATGGTCCAGATGAAAATTATCCACCAGGAAGCCTCCATATTTTTTGAAAGGCTTGAAAAGCAGGGCGGCAAAAAGCGTCGTATTCAGGACTCTGAATATAGAAGCTTCAAGGCTGAAGTGGGCGATGTCGGAAAATGGATGAATTGTCGCATCGAAACCGACAGAGATATTGTAAGGAAAGCCTATCAGGGCGAAAACCACTAAAAATATGCAAAGCGACTTACTGATATGGACATTGACATGATGATGATATAAGAGGAAGGAGAGCACAAGGAAAAAAATTAGTGGAAAATGAATGATATTTTCAACATCTACCCTTGTGAAGGAAAGAAATATCAGCATGATTAAGAGAAAGGCAGAAATAGTGGAAAGTGTCTGCTTCAGGCTATATTTAAGGTTGCCATGCATTGGCGCAAGGCAAAGCACAGCGGCAGGGATGATTGGGTACCATTGCAGACAGGAATTTAGGAATGATGAGAGGTTCTCAAACTGATTTATGTTCACTTCTTGCTTTTCTCCCTTTCTTTTTGCCTTATGAGTCCCTTGTGAGAGGCTCTGACCTTATTGAACTTATAATTAATCCAAATTCGCTCGATTTCTGCCTGCTTTGAGAGATTTACAGGGGCCAGGATTCCGCCTTTGATATTACAAATCCCATTCTTGACGCCTGTGATGTAATTCAAATTGACTGTAATCCCGCGGTTTATTTCCAAGAAATAATTAACGCTTGCAAGCAGGTCGCTCACTTCCTTAAAGGTCATTCTCGTCCTGTAGGGAATTGAATTAATATCGATGATTTCAAGATAGTTTTTATCAGAAGTGCGTATGAGCATGATATCCTTCAAGTACAGCAAATAGTCGCTGCGATTTGAAGAGAAATGAAGATAGGGCTCATTCACTATGCTTGTATGGCGGTCCAGTACATCGTCCATCACGGAATAAAGCCTGGATTCTCCAATGGGTTTCTCAATGTAGTCAAAAGCATGGGTTGAGAATGCCTCTCTCATATGGTCCTGGCTGGTCGTGAGGAAGATTATGAAGATATCCCGGTCTGTTTTTCGGATTTCTTTCGCAGCCTCTATTCCGGTTAGTTCATTCATGTAAATATCCATGAAGACAATGTTGAAAGCGTAGGGCTGGTAATCATGAAGGAATTCTTCCGCAGAGCGAAATTCACTAATATAAGTTTCCAGATTATTATATAGGGCGTAATCGGAGAGCAGACGGTGAAGAGATGAAGCGTCCCGGGCCTGGTCATCTACGATTGCTATGTCCAAGGTATTTTTTTTCATATCTATTCGCGCCCTCCATCCCGTAACCTGCGCAGCGCTGTATTCTAAGAAGCGATCAGCGCCTGGTGACTACATTATATGATACGACTTATGGCTTGCCTATAGCAAACCAATTTGTTAATTCGTTTCCTGTAGCTTCCTAATTCGTCACAGATTTGCTTTTTTCGTCACACATCTTTATAATTCACGGAGTGCTTGACAGAAAGATTTTAATAATTATCCCCGCCTATAACGAGGAATCGAATATTGAGGGAGTCATTAGGGACATAAGAAATTATTTCCCGGAGGGAGATATCCTGGTGATTGATGACTGTTCAAAGGATGGTACTGTTCAGCTTCTAAAAGGCATGGGGGTTAATTATCTGAGTTTCATAAACAATCTTGGAATCGGGGCCGGAGTCCAGGCAGGTTATCTCTACGCCTATGAGAAGGGCTATGATATAGCGGTGCAGTTCGATGGGGATGGCCAGCATAGGGCGGAATATATCGAAAGGCTTGTAAGACCCATTGAAGAGTCAAAGGCGGACTATGTGATAGGGTCCAGATTCATTGAGAATGAGGGCTTTCAATCGTCCATGATGAGAAGGGCGGGTATCCGTTTCTTGAGTCTCCTGATCAAGCTGCTCTGTGGGCTCAATATAATGGACGTCACAAGCGGTATGAGGGCTGTGAATAAGACTCTCATTCAGAAATTTGCCCATGACTATGCCCAGGACTATCCGGAACCGGAGGCAATCGTGAGCGCAAGCGTTAAGGGATCCAGAATAATTGAGGTGCCCGTGCGGATGCGGGAGCGGCAGGGCGGAAAGAGCTCCATCAATATAGTCCGCTCCGTCTATTATATGCTGAAGGTATCGCTCGCTTTGATTCTATGTGCTAAAAAAGATAAATGATTCGTTTGCAGATCTTGACAGGGTGACAAAAATTGAGTACCAGGCTTCGGATTTTATTATTCGTTGGAGTCATAATCTATCTATTGATCCTTCTCTCATTCCTGAAGAGGCAGAAGCTGAATCTCAAATATTCCCTGCTTTGGATAGTGTCCGGGATTATATTGCTGATTCTTGCGCTTTTCCCCGGAGTCTTGATTGGAGCCGCAGCTCTGGCAGGGATTGAGGTGGCGTCCAATGCGTTATTCGTGATCGCAATAGGACTCATAATCATCATATTAATGTCTTTAACATCCATTGTTTCCATGCAAAATGAGAAATTGAAAAAATTGATTCAATATAATGCTCTATTAGAAAAGAGGATAAGGGAATTGGAGGACTCAAGATGAATGTGGCTATTATACTTTCAGGCGGGAAGGGGCTTCGGATGAAGTCGAAGATACCTAAGCAGTACCTGAGAGCCGGAGAAAGAATGATAGTCACGGACACGCTGTCCCGGATAGCCGGACTCCCGGAAATCGGTCTTATTCAAATCGTGGCTGATGAGTCCTGGAGAAGGGACATAGAAGAAGACTTTAGCGCAGCCGTCTTATCTGGTCTTTTTGAAAAATTGAATGGCTTTTCAAAGCCCGGGGAAACCAGGCAGCTCTCTATCTTGAACGCCCTAAGGGACATTAGGGGAAAAATTGCAGATGAAGACATCGTCCTTATCCACGATGCGGTGAGGCCCTCTGTCAGCGAGGAGCAGCTTCGGCTATGTCTTGTCCTTGCTGAAGGCAGCGATGGGGCCATGCCGGTGCTGCCGATGAAGGATACGGTATATTTGAGCGAGGACGGTAAGAAAGTGACCGGTCTTTTGGATAGATCCAAGGTCTATGCGGGGCAGGCTCCGGAAGCTTTTAAGTATGGGAAGTATCTCCATGCGGTAGAGAGCCTGCTTCCTGACAGGATAAGGGCGATAAATGGGTCTTCTGAACCCGCCCTGTTGAGCGGAATGAATATATCTATTTTTGAGGGTGATGAATCGAATTTTAAGATAACTACTCTTTCGGATCTAGAGAGGTATAAGAACCTATGAAGGCTTGGGTTTTGGAAAAAATTGGAGATATTAAATATGAGGAAATCGCAGACCCGAAGCCGCGCAGGAAAGAGGTCCTGCTTCGGGTCAAGGCCGCCGGGATTTGCGGTTCTGATATTCCCAGGATTTATAAGACTGGGGCTCATAAGGCGCCCTTGGTGCCGGGCCACGAATTTGCGGGCACTGTCGTTTCAGTGGGAGAGGAAGTGCCGGAAGAGTGGATTGGCAGAAATGCAGGAGTTTTCCCGTTGATTCCCTGCATGAAATGCGCTCCTTGCATGGAAGAGCGGTATGAGATGTGCAGAAGCTATGACTATCTGGGGTCCAGGTCCGATGGCGGATTCGCTGAATTTGTCAGGGTGCCGGAATGGAACCTTTTGGCCTTGCCGGATAATGTCAGCTTTGAAGCTGCCGCCATGCTGGAACCAATGTCGGTGGCCATGCACGCCATGCGGCATGGGCTTCATGCCATTTCGGACAGGACTTTGGAAAAGGATGAAACAATACTGATTTCGGGACTTGGAACCATTGGGATGCTGCTCCTCATGCACCTAAGGAATGATGGATATAAGAACATTCTTTTGATCGGTAAAAAGGATTTTCAGCGAAAGAAGGCTATCGAGCTGGGAGCTGGTGCAGATTCCTATTTTGACTATAAGACAGGGGATCCATATGAATGGGTGATGGACAAGACTCATTCCAAAGGGGTTTCGCTGATGTTTGACTGCGTGGGCAGGAACGAGGTGATAAACCTGGGTATTAGGTGTGCAAAGCCCGGCGGAGCCTTGGTTTTTGTAGGCAATCCCTATTCGGATATGGGCCTTGAAAAGGACGTATATTGGAAGATTCTCAGAAATCAACTGACCATCAAAGGGACATGGAATTCATCCTTTACACATTCAAAAGAAGATGACTGGAATCATTGTCTTAGGAATCTGGAAAATGGCTCTATCCATCCGGAAAGGTTCATCTCCCATAGATTCAAGATGGAAGAGCTTGAAAAGGGATTCATGATTATGAGGGACAAGACTGAGGACTTTATGAAGGTCATGGCTGTCCAATGATACGTATATAAATTTGATTGGAGCGAACTCCCTGTTTTGCAAGGTGTGCAAATTTGATGAAATCTCAGGGGGTTTACGGATATTTACCGGGGGGATAAATTGGACAAATTAAGGCTTATGACCATAGTGGGCACACGCCCAGAGCTTATTAGGCTCTCTGAGGTCATTAAGAAGGCAGATAGATATTTCGACCATATTTTCGTGCATACAGGCCAGAATTACGATAAGAACCTGAATGATATCTTTTATGAGGACTTAGGTTTGAGAAGGCCTGATTATTACCTGGATGCGGCATCGGACAATTTGGGTCTTACAATGGGGAATGTGATTTCTAAGTCCTATGACCTAATGAAGAGCTTGAAGCCCGACGCTCTCCTGATTCTTGGCGACACGAATTCGGCTCTTTCCGCGATCAGTGCGAAGAGGCTCAAAATCCCGATTTTTCACATGGAGGCAGGGAACCGCTGCTTTGATGAGAATTTGCCGGAAGAGACAAATCGAAGGATAGTAGACCATATTTCGGACTTGAATCTTCCATATACGGAGCATGCAAGGCGTTATCTCCTGAGCGAGGGGATAAAAAAGGAATATATCTATGTGACGGGCTCGCCAATGAGAGAGGTCATTAAGGCTCATGAAAAGGAAATCGAAGCCTCTGATGTGATTGATAGGCTGGGACTGTCAAAAGGGCGTTATATCGTTCTCTCAGCGCACAGGGAAGAAAACATCGATAGGGAAGAAAATTTTTACAGCCTCATGAACGCGGTCAATGCCATGGCTAAAGAGTATGGGATGCCGGTAATTTACTCAGTCCATCCCAGGAGCCGCAAAAAAATCGAGAGCAGCGGCTTTAAGTTTGAAGCCCTAGTGCGCGAGATGCAGCCCTTCAATTTCACTGATTTTAATGCCCTGATGAAGAGCGCCTATTGTGTAGTGTCCGATTCAGGGACCTTGCCGGAAGAGGCGGCAGTCGAGCGTTTTCCGGCCGTCAGCATAAGGACCAGCACGGAAAGACCCGAGGCACTGGATAGGGGAGCCTTCCTCCTGGGGGGGATCACTGAGCAAAGCCTTATCTCCTCGGTCTCGATGGCTGTGAGTATGAATAGTGAGGATATCAATTCAGATGATGTCCCTGATTATGGACTTACAAATGTTTCGTCCATGGTGGTGAGGATCATACAGAGTTATGTGCCAATCATAAATGACAGGATTTGGCGAAAGATAGTTAGATGAAAATACTTCTAGTCCATAATTTTTATAAGCAGCCCGGGGGCGAAGATACGGTCTTTAAGAATGAGAAAAAGCTGCTTGAAGAAAATGGTCATAAGGTTGTTACCTATACAAGAGACAATAACGAACTAAGTCTGCTGGATCTGCTGAATGCGGGCTTTTCCTTTCGTACTTACAGGGACATAAGGAATATCTTAAGCGTCGGCGGTTTCGATCTGGTCCATGTGCATAATACGCAGTTCCTGATAAGCCCTGCCGTATTCAAGGCGGCGAGGGATGAGGGAGTGAAGGCTGTTTGGACTCTTCACAATTTCAGGCTTGTTTGCGCCAGTGCCCTTCTCTACAGAAAATGCAGGACCTGTGAGGCTTGCATAAAGGACATAGATGGGAAGGGACCCGATTATGGACGTGCGCTCAGAGGGCGCTGCTACAGGGATAGCTTTATTTATACCGCTATACTCGTGAATATACACGAGCAGGCACTGAAAGCAGGACTTTTCAAGGATCTATCCATGATCTGCTTAACGGATTTTAATAAGCAGAAATTGATCGAGGGCGGTTTTTGTGCAGGAAAGATCTTCATCAAGCCGAATTTCACCTGGAGAAGTGCTTTCAAAGGTACTGAAAAAATCATTCCCCGCACCTTTATTTATGTAGGCAGGATAGAAGAGATAAAGGGGATATGGGATATTTTGCGGGAATGGAAGAAGCTGCCTTTAGGATATGAGCTTATTTGCTGCGGTGACGGAGAGATAGACCCATCAATGAGGCTGCCGAACGTGAAATTTTTAGGGCAGGTCGAGAAGGATAAGGTTCTGAGGCTCATGAGCAGGGCTCAGGCCTTGATTTTTGCATCCAGGGTCTATGAATGTTTTCCTATGACTATAATAGAGAGCTTTTCAGTCGGGACTCCTGTCTTAGGGACAAAGCAGGGGAATGGCGGTACTCTTCTAAGGCGCATTTACAGCCATGGGCGCAGCGAGAGCAGCGCTGAGAAGCTCATCATGAAGGATATTACAGAGCTTTCCGACAGAGTACTATCATTCAGACGAGAAGATTACAGCTTTGACAAAAAGGCGCTGGAAGACTATTATCCTGAGAAAAATTACGAGAAATTGATGTCCATTTATAGGGAGATACAGGGCAACTTATGAAATTAGATATGCATTGCCACACCAAAGAAGGTTCCGTGGACTGCAGCGTGAGCGTAAGAGAGTACATAAAGAGACTGATTGAGTGCGGGTTCGATGGAATGCTTGTGACCGACCATGATTCGTATGGTGGCTACAGGGCTTATAGGAATGAGAGACTGAATCGGGAATTCCCGCATTTTCGGGTCTTTAAGGGCGTGGAATACGATACCATCGATGCGGGACACATCATAGTCATCATGCCCGAATGGATAAGCCTTAAGGTCTTGGAGCTTAGAGGGCTGCCCCTCACTGTCTTGATCGATATAGTGCATAAATATGGCGGAGTGCTGGGACCCGCCCATCCCTGCGGTGAGAGATTTTTAAGCTATATAGGGAACCGCAGGGCTTATAAGGTCTCTACAATGCTGAAATTCGATTTCGTGGAGGCTTTCAATGCCTGCGAGCCAGAGGAAAGTAATTCTGAGGCAAAGTGCCTTTCATCGGTCTATAAAAAGCCTGGAACGGGTGGATCTGATTCTCATAGGCTGGACTGCATTGGGCTTGGATATACCATGATTCCGGTGGAATTGAAGCGGGAATCGGACTTGATAGAGTATATTAAGAGCGGGGCCCCGGGGATGCTTTCAGGAGGCTCTCGGTATGGGAAGACCATTAAGGACAAGCTGGGGCCTTTCAATGATATCCTCGTGAATGGCTTCTATTTTTACAATAAATTGGAGGGCCTGCTTCACAGGAGAAGGAGGCTTATCGAGCTTAAGGAGATAAGGAAATAAAGAGATGAGCTATAGGGAGATTTATTTATGATATTGGCACTTGACATAGGAAATACGAATATCGAGATTGGGTGCATGGATGATGATAAGGTTCTTTTTAAGGACAGGGTCTCAACAGATATTCGTAAATCAAAGCTGGAATACGTGGCGCCATTGAAAATGCTTTTCGACATGAATCATATTCAGACAAAGGAGGTAGAGGGGGCGATACTCTCATCGGTAGTCCCGCTGCTTACCCACAATATGAAGGAAGCAATTAGGATGGTCTTTGGCGTGAACCCAATAGTGGTTGGAGCAGGGATAAAAACCGGACTCAATATCCAAATTGACAATCCTGCGACCCTTGGAGCGGACTTAGTAGTGGATTCGGTGGCTGCGCTTAATGAATATGGAAGTCCCGTTATCGTCATAGACATGGGGACGGCAACCACGATCACTGTGATCGATAAGAATAAGAATTATATTGGCGGGGCTATCCTTCCCGGGGTTCAGGTTTCCTTAGAGTCCTTGGTATCGGAAACGTCCCTGCTTCCCAGGATTTCGTTCAACGCTCCGTCTAAGGTGATCGGGACGAATACCATGGTTTGCATGCAAAGCGGAATCATCTACGGACAGGCGTCTCAAGTGGATGGGATGATAGACAGGTTTGAGGAAGAGCTGGGATATAGCTGCAATCTGGTTGCGACAGGCGGCTTATCCTCGGTGATAATTCCCAAGTGCAGGCATGACATAGTATTGGACAGCGAGCTCATGCTTAAAGGGCTTCGGATAATATATAATAAAAATAATGGCAGGACGGTTAAATGATTGAAAATTTTGAATTGATTAAAAGGGCGCATATAAGGACTTCAAGTATCTTGGAGTATTGCGAGGACACCTACAGGCTTCCAGATGGGAAGACGGAGGTCTATGACATGATGCTCCATAAGGGAGCGGCTGCTGTGGTCCCCGTGGCAGACGACGGTAAAATCTTGATGGTCAGGCAATACAGACCCTCGGTAGGCAGGGCTACTACTGAGATACCTGCCGGCAAAAGGGACAGCGAGGACGAGCCCTTTCTTGAAACAGCGAAAAGGGAGCTTCGGGAGGAGACAGGGTTCGAAAGCGAGGACTTTGAGCATCTGATAACTGTCGCCACGGCAATAGCCTATTGCAATGAGAAAATCGAGATTTATGTCGCAAGGAACTTAAAGGCGCTTGGGGAACAGAAATTGGACGATGATGAATTCATAGAATATCGCTTTTTCAGCCCCGATGAACTGAAAGAGATGGTGTTTAAGGGAGAAATACAGGACTCAAAGACCATTGCTGCCATTATGGCTTATTGTGTCAGGTATATTAAATAAAAAATCAAATTTTGCGAGGTGTGTGGGGCGGTAACTATCGTTACCGCCCCTGGGATTTCATCAAATTTGCAATTTTCAAACAAGCTTGAATTGCAAATTTGATGAAATCTCAGGGGGTTCTGAATAGTTACCATAGATTTACATAATCTATATTTTTATGTTGTTTTTCCCGGAAAATGATATATAATATTAAGTGATAGCTTACACCTTGGGTGAAGTCATCCTTGATGATAGGCTGTCAGTCGGGGGGAACAATTGAAGAACAGGATTGAGGAATTCATTCACTTTTTAAGTGAAGAGAAGAAGTCCTCTGCGAACACGGTGCTGTCTTACAGACGGGACCTTTTGAAGCTGTCGCAATTCTTGGAGTCAAAGCAAGTGACCGATGTACAGGACATCACTCGTACAGATCTTTCATCTTATGTCATGTATTTGGAAGATAAAGGCTTTACTGCTGCTACGATTTCAAGGGCTAT
>JAGBNY010000097.1 GCA_017634175.1 Lachnospiraceae bacterium | reverse complement strand
GTGATGATGATGGTGCTCTCCCTCATGATCGTGGTGATGATGCTCATGCTCTTCGTGATCATGCTCTTCGTGATCATGCTCTTCGTGGTCATGCTCTTCGTGGTCATGGTCGTGATCGTGCTCTTCGTGATCATGATGATCATGGCCTTCTTCGCCCTCATCCTCATCATGGTGATGGTGGTGATGATGATGCTCTTCTTCCTCTTCCTCATCATAGGGCTGAGATAAGATTTCCTGCAGCACAGAATCCACCAAGGTATGGCCTTTTTCCATTGCGGAAAGTATCTGATCTCCCTTTATGCTGTCCCATGGGGTGGTTATAATTACAGCGTCCTTATTATGCTCCCTTAGCAGCGCAGTCAAAGCATCCATCTTGTCCTGACTTAAGGACTGTGACCTGCTGATAACTATGGTCCCGGCAGTCTCGACCTGATTATTGAAAAATTCTCCGAAATTCTTCATATACATCTTTGCCTTGACCCCATCCACGACAGTCACCAGGCTATTGACCTTGAGCCCGTGCTCAGGGTCTATCCTCTCAACCGCCCTCGCCACGTCGGAGAGCTTCCCTACGCCGGAGGGCTCAATGATGATCCTGTCCGGATGGTACTTTTCTACGACCTCCCGAAGCGCCTGCCCAAAGTCTCCTACGAGAGAGCAGCAAATGCAGCCGGAATTCATCTCCGTAATATTGATGCCTGCGTCCTTTAGAAAGCCCCCATCGATCCCAATCTCACCAAATTCATTCTCAATCAGCACAACCTGCTGTCCCTTAAAACTCTCTTCAATCAGCTTCTTTATCAGAGTCGTCTTGCCTGCTCCTAAAAAGCCTGAGATAATATCAACCTTTGACATCTCTTCCTCCATTCTTCATTAGCTTATCTATAATTTTAATCACATCCTCCCTCCCCGTTCTCTTCAGGGCGGAAAATGCGACCATTTCAAGGTCTCCATCCGGCTCCAGCACGTTCTTTATCTCACCCAGAGCCCGGTTCAGCTCATTCTTCTTTAATTTATCGCTCTTAGTCACGATGACGATCGGAGTCAGGTGCGCCGCCTTTATCCATTCATACATCATGATATCGTACTCGTTCGGGGTCCTCCTGGAATCAATCAAGAGGAATACCGCCAAAAGAGTATCTGAGGAATTCAGATACCGTTCGACCATCGGGCCCCACTTAGCCTTGAAATCCAGGCTGACTTTGGCGTACCCGTAGCCGGGCAGATCCACGAAATAAAGCATACCATTATTTATGTTGTACCAATTAATGGTCTGTGTCTTTCCAGGTGTTGATGAAGTCCTGGCGAGGGACCTCCTGTTAAGCAGTACATTTATGAGGGACGATTTCCCCACATTGCTTCGCCCGGCAAACGCAATCTCGGGTCCTGCAAATTTAGGGAACTTCTTTGTCGTGACTCCGACCACCTCCTGGATCTCAGCTGTCTTTATCACCATTTTCCTTCACCTTACCCCTTCTCTTATTCTTCTTCACAGGCTTTTTCTCCGGAAGCACTACGAGGGCTTTTTCCAGGACATCTGACATTTCTTTCATATAGTAAATGGTGACGCCCTCCTTTATCTCATCGGATAAGTCGTCTATGTCCCTATGGTTCTTGTCAGGGACCAGGACAGTCATTATCTTTGCGGCCTTTGCCGCGAGGATTTTTTCCTTTAGTCCTCCGATAGGAAGCACCCTGCCCCTCAAAGTGATTTCCCCGGTCATGGCGACGTCTGAGCGCACCTTGACCTTCGTGACAGCAGAGAAAAGGGCCGTGGCCATCGTGACGCCCGCAGAAGGCCCATCCTTGGGAGTCGCGCCTTCAGGGATATGCACATGGAAATCGTGAGTCCTGAAGAAGGATTCCCCAATCCCATAGTCCTCGCTAATGGACCTGACAAAGGTCATGCTGGCCTTGGCGGATTCCTGCATGACATCGCCAAGCTGCCCGGTCAGGATCAAGCCGCCTTTTCCGGGCATTATATTGACCTCGACCTCCAAGGTGACTCCGCCATAAGCTGTCCAGGCCAAGCCCCTCACAATCCCTATTGCGCTTTCCCCGGCCTCCTCTTCAGGCAGGTATTTCTCAGTCCCGAGATAATCCTTTAGATTCTTCGGAGTCACTCTCACCTTTTTTGTCTCACCCGTATAAATGGCTTTGGCGGTCTTACGGCAGATTTCCCCGATTCTTCGTTCCAAAGAACGGACTCCTGACTCCCTTGTATAGAGGGAGATAATGTTTTTCATCGCATCTTCTGAGATAGAAAGATTGGACTTTTTGAGTCCGTTCTTCTTCAACTGCTTTTGCAATAGATGTTCTCTCGCTATATGGAGTTTTTCATTCTCCGTATAACCGGACACTTCAACAATTTCCATTCGGTCCAGGAGGGGTCTTGGTATCCCGTCCGTGGAATTCGCAGTGGCAATAAAGAGCACGTCAGAAAGGTCTAACGGAATCTCAATATAGTGATCCCTGAAGGATTTATTCTGCTCCGAGTCCAATACTTCCAACAGGGCAGAGGCCGTGGCTCCCCTATATTCCGAACTCACCTTGTCAATCTCATCCAAGAGGATCAGCGGATTCCTGACCCCCGAGTGCAATAGCCCCGATGCGATCACTCCCGGCATGGCCCCGACATAGGTCTTCCTATGGCCCCTGATTTCCGCCTCGTCCCGAACTCCGCCCAAAGAAACCCTGATATACTTTAGATTCAGGGATTCCGCTATGGACTTCGCAATGGAAGTCTTTCCGGTGCCAGGAGGCCCGATGAGGCAGATAATGGGACTTTGGCCTTTTTCCGTCAAATTCTTGACAGCCAGGAATTCCAGCATCCTCTCTTTCACCTTGTCCAAGCCATAGTGATCTCGCTCCAGAACCTTCTTGGCATTGTCCAAAGATTTGTTCTCTTTAGAAGCATTGTTCCAAGGCATGCTGAGAAGGGTCTCAATATAGCTCTGTTCCACCCCGCTCTCAGAAGAGCCCGAAGCCGTATTCCGGAATCTATCGATTTCCTTATAAATCCTCTCCTTCACCGAATCAGGAGCGTTAAGTTCATCGCACTGTTTTTGGTACTTATCAGCCTCGTTCTCAGAATTATCTTCTCCAAGTTCCTCCCTGATGAAATGGAGCTGCTCCCTCAAAATATAATCCCTTTGATCCTTATCGACCCTGAATTGGATTTTTTCTGCCAGCTCCATCCTTATATTGGCTATCCTGGTCTCCTCATCCAGAATCTCCCTTACCTTTTCATATCTGGACCTGTAGTCCACGGCCTCCAAGGCTTCCTGCTTTTTATCGTAGTCCACCGGGATATTGGCGATAACTAAGTCCAAAAAACGTCCCAGATCTTCTACGTCTTCAAACTGGCGTCCGAATGCCCTGCCTACCTTCGGGAAAAAGGACAGAAAGCCCACGAAAAGCTCCATTATGTCCCTTTTCATGGCCTCAGCCTCGTCCTGAGAGGTATTTATCTCCTCTTCCTTCGTGAACACGTGCACTTCAGCTTCCGGCCAGGGTTCCTTCCTTGTAAAGTGAATCAGTTCTGCCCTGTGGCCCGCTTCCACCATGACCCGGATGATGCCCTGCGGCATCTTTATTATTTGTCTGATCTTTGAAAGAGTGCCGACCCTATAGACATCGTCTTCCTCCGCCTCTTCCACATCCGGAGATTTTTGTGTGACCAGAAATACCTCTTGTCCCGTTTTTAGGGCAGAACTTACTGCTTTATGAGATTCTTTCTTGGATAAGTCGAAATGAATTAGAATATCTGGGAGAATTGTTATGTTTCTTAGAACCACGCATGGCACATTGATAATAGCATTTGGGTATTCGGCAACGTTCTCAGGCTTCTCCATGTCATCCTTTATTATCTCTGCGCTCTGAGCCTTCGAGGCGTCATCCATATTGTCATTATTTTTTTTATTTTTATCTTGCATATCACCTGCCTAAAATCAAGAACCCGCATGGCAGAAGCCATGCGGGAGTTCCAACTTATTTCGCTCTCTTGACCGAATCGTACCTAACCACCAGGGGCTTAGAGTTTCTTTCTACGCACTCTTTTGTAATCATAACTTCAGATATCGAATCATCAGAGGGAACCTCGAACATGATATCCGTCATTATGGACTCTATTATTGACCTCAGGCCTCTGGCGCCAGTCCTCCGCTTGATGGCCTTGTCCGCAATGGCCTCTACCGCGCCCCTGTCGAACTCCAACTCGACACCATCGAGATCCAGCAGCTTGATATACTGCTTGATGATGGCATTCTTTGGCTCAGTCAATATCTTCACCAAAGTGTCCCTATCCAGATCATCAAGCGCCACATTGACCGGCAATCTGCCCACTAATTCCGGAATAATACCGAATTTCACGAGATCCTCCGGCAGCACCTTATGGAATATCTTCCCAATGTCGTCCATCCTATGCTTGCCGATTTCAGCATTGAAGCCTATTGACTTCTGATCCAGTCTCTGCTCTATTATCTTATCCAGCCCCTCGAAGGCGCCGCCGCAGATAAACAGAATATTCGTGGTATCAATTTGAATCAATTCCTGATGAGGATGCTTCCTCCCGCCCTGAGGGGGGACAGAGGCAACGGTGCCTTCCAAAATCTTCAGAAGCGCCTGCTGCACTCCTTCTCCTGAAACGTCCCTGGTAATGGACACGTTCTCTCCCTTTCGGGTTATCTTATCTATCTCATCTATGTAAATGATGCCCATCTGAGCCCGTTCAACGTTATAGTCCGCAGCCTGTATGAGCTTCAGTAGAATATTCTCTACGTCTTCTCCGACATATCCTGCCTCAGTCAAAGAAGTCGCGTCCGCAATCGAGAATGGAACACCCAGCACCTTTGCCATGGTCTGGGCTAAAAGGGTCTTGCCGGATCCGGTAGGTCCAAGCATCAGGACATTACTCTTTTGAAGTTCTATGCTGGGATCGGGCTTAGATATCACTCTCTTATAATGGTTGTAAACAGCCACTGAGAGTACCTTCTTCGCCTCTTCCTGACCCACAACATATTCATCGAGGAATTCATAGAGTTCCTGGGGCTTAAGAAGATTTATGCTGACATCATTCCTGAAGCCCGGTTCATCGTCCTCATCCTCGCTCATTATATCGGAGCATATCGCGATACATTCATCGCAAATATATACCCCTTCAGGCCCAGATATCAATTTCCTGACCTGGTCCTGGGTTTTCCCACAAAAAGAACACCGAATCCTACCCTCTATTATAGATCTCGCCATTGTCTAATTCAGTCCTTCTTATTATCCTTTTCTTGTGCCTTTGCTAATTCTTCCGCACTCTTACGATCTTTCAGTACCGTGTCCACGATACCGTACTCACGAGCCTCTTCGGCTGTCATCCAATTGTCCCTGTCGGTGTCATCCGCCACCTTCTCAATCGACTGACCCGTGTTCTCAGCAAGGATCCTGTTAAGCTTATCTTTTGTGCGAAGTATCTGCTTCGCTGTGATCTCTATCTCTGAGGCCTGCCCGCGGACTCCACCAGAGGGCTGATGTATCATGACCTCTGCATTCGGAAGCGCCATCCTCTTGCCCTTTGTGCCGCCGGCGAGAAGAAATGCCCCCATCGATGCCGCCATTCCAATGCAAATGGTCGAAACATCGCACTTTATATAATTCATGGTATCATAGATAGCCATTCCGGCGGTTACTGATCCGCCAGGGCTGTCAATATAAAAATGTATATCCTTCTCAGGATCCTCCGCTTCCAGGAAGAGCATTTGGGCGACTACAAGACCCGCGCTTTGGTCTGTGACTTCGTCTCCAAGAAAGATTATCCTCTCTCTCAGGAGCCTGGAATATATATCATAGGCTCTCTCGCCTCTATTTGTAGTCTCTATGACCGTTGGGACCAGCATTTTCATAACCTCCGCTTCAAGTTAATCTGTATCTGTCACTCATTATTCTCGCCGGGATCATACTCCGTCTTTTCTTCAAAGATCATGTCCACAGCCTTCTTCATGCAGAGGTCCTTCTTGATATTCTCCTGCTCCTTCTCGCCCATGATCTCCTTCATTTTTTCTGGCGTCACCCTGTATCTCTTTGCAGTCTTACTGATTTCTTCTTCAAAGGCCTCATCATCGGCCTTGATATCCTCAGCGGAGACGATGGCTTCCAGCACCAGCCTGCTTTGGATGTTCTTCATGGCCTGGTCCTTCATCTGACTCTCGAATAAGTCCCTATTCATTCCCGTATAATTAAGATAAGAGTCCATATCGAGACCCTGCCCCGAGAGCTGCCTGGAATAATTCTCCATCAGCATATCTGTCTCAGTCTTCACCATGGCCTCGGGTATGTCCATGTTCGAATCAGCAATGATGGCTTCCAGGAGCTCATCCTCCTGCCTCGCCTTTTCCTCGTCCTCTTTCTGCTTCTTGATCTTTTCTTTCAGATCCGCCCTGTATTCGTCCATTGTATCGAATTCCGATATTTCAGAAGCGAACTCATCGTCAAGCTCAGGCATCTCCTTTTCTCTGATTCCCTTTATAAGGACTTTGAAAACGGCCGGCTTGCCCGCCAGCTTCTTCTCGCCGTAGTCTTCCGGGAAGGTCACGTTCACTTCCACGTTCTCATCCTTGCTCTTGCCGATCAGTTGCTCTTCGAAATTGTCGATAAAGGTATGAGACCCTATGGTGAGATTATAGTCCTCGCCTTTGCCGCCGTCGAATGGGACTCCATCCATCAAGCCCTCGAAGTCGATTGTAACTATATCCTTGTCCTGAACCGGCCTGTCGGCGTCCACCATTCTGGAATTGATGTCCTGCTGCCTCTTAAGCTCTTCTTCCACTTCTTCGTCCGTTACATCGGTCTCAGCCTTGACGCACTTCACGCCCTTATATTTCCCAAGCTCGACTCCTGGCTTCAGCGCGACCAATGCTGTATAGATGAAAGGCTTTCCGGACTCAATTTGCACGACATCGATATCAGGCCTTGAAACTATGTCCAATTCCTCATGCTCTTCAATCTCTTTCCTGTAACTCTCGGAAATAAGGGAGTTTGCCGCATCCTCGTAGAATACGCTCTCACCGTACATTTTCTCAATGAGTTTTCTGGGTGCCTTTCCCCTTCTGAATCCAGGGATACTGATGCGATTGCGGCTTCTGACATAGATACGCTGGATAGCCTTTTCAAAATCCTCGGCGCTTGCCTGTATTGTGAGTTTCGCCATATTGTGCTCTAAATTCTCAACCTGTAAGCTCATCTTTAACTTCCTCTTTCCGAAATTTATTAGGATGGAGACAAGGTTATTGGCTCGATCCTTGTGTCTTGTCCAATGAATGATGACAAATAAACTAATGAATTATACCATAGCAATACTAAAATGCAAAATAAAATTTCAAAATCCGTTCACCCAAAGATAACACCAAGTCTGGGTCCTGGCAGTGAATAATTTATTCTGCAAAAGTTCCCTTACCTCTTCCTTCGTATACCATCCCGCCTTTATCTCTTCGAAAGAAGAGCTGGACGGAGCGAAGTCCCCAGCCGCTGTCCCTATCACGCAGACATTCTTCTCGTTTGCGAAGCTCACCGCACTAAAGCAGGGTGATAAATAGCCCTCAATCTTCGTTAAAGTAAGCCCCGTCTCTTCCTTTAATTCCCTGGCGGCAGCTTCCTCCACGCTCTCTCCTTTTTCAATCAGCCCGGCCGGGAAATTATACACCTCCTGACCCGCAGCCGGACGGAATTCTCTGTCTATAAGGATTGAATCGTGCGACTCATTCCATATGATAAGCACCACGGCATCGATGCCTTTATTCTGCACGTCTTCAAGCGTCTTCAAATCCTTATTTCTGCTAACCATTTCATAGACCTTGTCCTTGCCGTCTTCTGTCACATATTTCAGGTCATATCTGGTCAAAAACTTCCCTTCGTGAATCTTTGAAACTCCCTCAAACTTCAATTTTACTTCACTCCTAAGTTTACATGTATGATATAGTACAAAAATGCGGACATCAAGAGAGCATAAGTCCGTTTACTTGGATTTTTAACGAATAGTCCGGCCACAGCCTTGAAATCTCTTCTCGCTTTAGCCTTGCCGAAATCCGTAAGCCCCACATTCTTCTCTACCCACCTCATCATCCGAAGCTTCAGCTCCTGTTCCTCTATCTGGTAATCCCGTCTGAGTTTAATTGAGTTCCAGCTTTCCCCCTCCTTCTTTTCTACGAAGCGGTGAGCGGCCATGGCAGCCTTGAATCGAAAAATCGGCCCTTGCAGCAAGATAAAGGTGAAGATCACTCCATCATCAATGAAATCATGGGCCCGATACAAGATTCTATAGTCCAATTTCCCGTTGTGATAGAAATTCCTGCAAACATTCGAGGCTGTCTGCCCGGGCCAGGCTTCTCCCCTCTTCCAGTCTTCAAAGGTATAGTCCCCATCCCAATCATACAATCTTTCAAGGGACTCATTTTGGATCGGCTCCCCCTCCTCGCCAATCAATGTGAATGAATGGGTTGTACCCATGTACTGAGGATGAGAGTCCAGGAAATCAACCTGTTTTTGGAGTTTTTGGTTATCCGTCCAATAATCATCCCCTTCAAGATAGGCCAGATATTCTCCCCTGGCCGCCATCGAGGCCAGATAGACATTGCGGGTGGGACGGCCCAGATTTTTCCTCCTTATCATGAGCCTGAACCTTCCAGGGTTTTCCTTTTTATAAGCCCTAAGCATCTCTATCGTCCCATCAGTAGAACAGTCATCTATGGCAATTATTTCGAAATCAAAGTCCGTTTCCTGGGATAATATTCCGTCCACAGCCTTCTTCAAATATTTTGCATGGTTATAAGTGATTAAAATTACTGACAGCTTCATCGCATAATCCCCACGGTCGTTGACATAAAATTCTCAGATAAGTATACTCAAATTGAGATTGTGCTTCTTTCAAAAGCTCATTATAGTAAACTCACAAAATACGCGCGTTAACTATAATTTGACGCACACGGCCGCACAAAGGAAAGTGCCGCCAGGGGCGGTGTGCGGCCGGCGCAGAGGAAACGAATTATAGAGCTTTTAACAGCAAATATTCCTTATTTAAAAGCAGCATGAAAGACATCCTTCGCAAATTAAATTATATATTCAACAGCAAGCAGAAGAGGCAGATGGCCGCTCTCCTGCTTGCTATCTTTTTCG
Organism: Lachnospiraceae bacterium; assembly: GCA_017634175.1. Classification (GTDB taxonomy): domain Bacteria; phylum Bacillota; class Clostridia; order Lachnospirales; family Lachnospiraceae; genus NK4A144. Next base: position 19,766 of record JAGBNY010000097.1, on the reverse strand, counting down.
GGGCCATGCTGGAGCTGATCGGGGTTTCCCTCATCATGCCGGTGATCCAATTAATATCAGACCCATCTTCCGTATATACAAATGAATATCTCCGCGCCTTATTCGAGGCTACCCATGCAGGCTCTGCCCAAGAATTCCTGATCTGCCTCATCCTTCTGATTATAGTAATATATGCAGCAAAAAATATCTACCTCTCTGTAATGTACTATTTTCAATACTCATATATTTACAATAATCAGCTCCTCGTGGCGGGGAGGCTGGTAGATTGCTATCTAAAAAAGCCCTATGTCTATCACCTGGACCACAACACCTCGGATATGATAAGGAACATAATGCTGGACACAGACCGCCTGTTCCAGCTTATTCTCCAGGTTCTGAATGTTACCGCCGAAGCACTGCTCTCCTGCCTCTTGGGTCTTTATCTCTTGATCAGTGACCCGCTAATGACCCTCACAGTCGGCTTTTTATTGGGCATTAGCATGGTGGTCCTAAGAGGCCTCACTAAAAAAAGAGTCCATCGATACGGTCAGATAAATCAGGAATTTGACGGCAGGATGCACCAATCCATTGACGAGGCACTGGGAGCAGTAAAGGACATAAAGATACTGCACAGGGAGGGCTACTTTGTCGATTCTTTCATTAGCTGCGGCAAGAAGAAGATGAACGCCCTCATAAACACCAATTTCTTCGGTCAGATACCAAAGTATCTTATTGAAAGCGTTTGCATAGCGGCCATCATGATAGTCCTGGTCATTAAATTAAAGAGCGGCACCGACCTGAAGACCATATTGCCGCAGCTATCGGCCTTTGCGGTTGCGGCATTTAAGCTCCTGCCTTCTGTAGGGAAGATAAGCAATTATCTGAATGGGATTACTTTCTTAAGGCCCTCGATCGATTTAATCTATAGGGACTTGAAAGACACGGCCGACATGCTGCATTACCGGGTCTCAGATAAGTCGTCAGAGAAGCTGCCCGATAACGGAAATATCTACGTGGATCACCTCTCCTTCTCCTATCCAGGAGCGGAATCCAAGGTACTTAATGACGTGTCCTTTGAAATACCCTCTGGAAGCGCAGTAGGCTTCATTGGAAAGAGCGGTGCCGGCAAGTCCACAATGGCGGACTTGATCCTGGGGATCCTCACTCCAAGCGAGGGACGGGTTCTCTATGGGGGAATGAACGTGCATGAATCTCCCTTGAATTGGTCTAAAAAGCTGGCCTATATCCCTCAATCAATCTATCTCGCAGACCGGAGCGTTAGAGCCAATATTGCCTTCGGCGTTCCCGAAGAGAAAATCGAGGACGATAAGGTCTGGGAAGCCTTGAACGAGGCCCAACTAAAGGACTTTGTAGAGTCCCTTCCCCAGGGGCTCGATACCTCAGTAGGTGAAAGAGGAGTCCGTTTATCGGGAGGCCAAAGGCAGAGGATAGGGATAGCACGCGCCCTATATGGCAGCCCTGAGATTCTGGTCCTGGACGAAGCCACCAGCGCCCTCGACAATGATACCGAAAAAGCTGTAATGGAAGCCATTGATTCCCTCCATGGGAAGAAGACATTGATAATAATCGCGCACCGCCTCTCCACTATCGAAAACTGCGACCTGGTTTTCAAGGTCGAGGACGGAAAAGTCATTAGGAGCAGACAAGCATAAATGAACCCAGCAATCGTTATAGTAGCCTTTGACAGGCCCCATTCCTTAAGCCGCCTCCTTCACTCATTGAAACACGCTTATTTCAGCGAAAAAGACTCCGATGCAAATATCCCGCTCGTCATAAGCATAGATCAAGGGGGAGATAAAACGGTCTTTGATATCGCTCAATCCTTCGAATGGAAATATGGCGAAAAACGAATAATCAATCATGGCCAAAGAATGGGGCTTAAAAACCACATCCTCTCCTGCGGGGAGCTTGTGAATGAATTTGGCAGCATCATCATGCTGGAAGACGACCTCTTTCTTTCACCCACCTTTTACGATTTTGCGGCGAAGGCTCTCGAATTCACGTCGAAGGACCCCAGAATCGGCGGCATCTCACTCTACGCTCATAAATTCAATGTCTTTGCCAGGCTCCCATTCGAGCCCATAGATGACGGATACGATAATTGGTACTTTCAATTTGCTTCAAGTTGGGGACAGGCCTGGACTGCCAATCAATGGAATGGCTTCGCTGAATGGCAGAATGAGCACGATGGAGAGGACTTATCCGGAAATGGCCTGCCTAATGACATCGCTGCCTGGAAGGAATCCTCCTGGCTCAAATATGCGATCAAGTACTTGATAGAGACCGATAAGTACTTTCTATATCCCAGGATTTCCTATACCACTAATTTCGCAGATGCCGGGACCCATTCCGCAAGAGCCCTATCGGAGCTGCAGATTCCTCTGAGCCATGGAGCCTTCAATCATCCGGAGAGAATCAATTCAGGAAGGCCGCTTTATTTCTCAAGCCTTGATGATTCCGGTTCGGTCTACGATGCCTACTTTGAGAATTCTTTGCTTCCCTATGAAATGGACTTATACGGGATAAAGAGCAGGGATCTGTTGCTAGCTCAAGGCCTTGAAACCCTGAAGCCAGGCTCAAAGCTTCCTCACGGCTCTAAATTGGTCTCCAGCGCCAGCCTTCCCTTTGAAATAGTACGTGAATATGGACTCAGCTTAAAGCCAATCGATCAAAATGTGGCATTTAAGCTAAGGGGACAGGGCCTGCGTCTCTATGATCTCAACAGGAAAGCCCCTATCAAGCGTACCAAAGAAGGTGCTTTTTACAGCTTCTTCTACCCTGGCTTAAATCAATCCAAGATCTCAGCCATAGTCAAGGATAAGATTTCAGATAAATTCAATATCTTGAAATAGCCGCAAGACCTGCAAACAATAAAAGGGGTTACTCTTCAGAGCCCCCTGCCCGCTGCCAAAGCTAAGGAGCTGTAGACAATCAGAAAACATATTTTACTTAGGAAGCGGGGCGGCAAGGATAGTTACCAAAGGAGATAAAATGCTTAAAGACGGAAAAATCTTAATTGGAAGAAACAGCGACGGACAGGACATTTACTTGCTTCCGCAGATGTCTAATCGGCACGGCCTCGTAGCCGGGGCCACCGGAACCGGAAAAACTGTGACACTCAAAGCCCTGGCAGAATCCTTCAGTGAAATCGGGGTTCCTGTCTTCATCTCAGATGTCAAAGGGGACATCTCTGGCATGGCGGCCGCAGGCAGCCTGAGCGAAAGCATTAAGTCCAAGCTGTCAAAGACGGGACTCAATGAAGATAACTTCAAGCCCCAAGGATCCCCCGTAACCTTTTGGGATATTTTCGGGGAAAAGGGAATCCCGCTTCGCACCACGATTTCTGAGATGGGACCCCTGCTCCTATCCAGGATAATGGACTTAAATGATTTGCAGTCCAATCTTCTGTCCATTGCTTTCAGAATTGCCGATGAGAATGATTTGCTTCTAGTCGATACAAAGGACTTGAAAGCCGTATTGAACTTTATCTCAGAGAATTCCAAGGCTTTCTCCGCTGAATATGGACACATGAGCAAGACCAGCCTGGCAGCTATCTTGCGGGCAGTCGTGGCCCTAGAGATAGCCGGCGGTGACAAATTCTTCGGAGAGCCCGCTCTAAGGATCCAAGATTGGTTCCAGACCTCAATGGATGGACGTGGAATGATTCATGTCTTGAATAGCCAAAGCCTTATAGGGAACGGGGTTCTTTACTCCACCTTCCTCCTATGGCTTCTATCCGAGCTATTCGAGACCTTGCCGGAAGTCGGGGATCTGGAAAAGCCCAGGATGGTCTTCTTTTTCGATGAAGCTCATCTCCTCTTTAACGGGGCATCTAAGGTACTTTTGGAAAAAATCGAGCAAGTGGTGAAGCTCATACGCTCCAAGGGCGTCGGCATCTTTTTTTGCACTCAGAGTCCCAGGGACATCCCGGATGGAGTCTTGGCCCAGCTCGGGAATAAGTTTGAGCATGCGCTCCACGCCTATACTCCCTCAGAGCAAAAGGCAGTGAAGGCGGCCGCGGCCTCATTCCGTGAGAATCCTGCCTTTGATACTTATGATACCCTGCTTTCCCTCGGAATAGGAGAGGCCATAGTCTCTCTGTTGGATGAGGGCGGAGTGCCCGGCATGGCAGAGAGGGCTTCTATCCTGCCCCCCAAATGCAGCTTAGGCAGCATAGATGATTCGACTCTAGATGCCGAGGTCAAGAAGAGCCAGCTTTTCATCAAATATCATGAATCCTTTGATCCGGATTCAGCGTATGAATTCTTAATGAGAAGAGGGCTGGAAGAAGCAGCCGAGGCAGAGAAAGCCGAAAGGGAGGCCGCAGAGGCCAAAGAGCAAGCGAAGATTGCAAAGGAAGAGGCAAAGCTCGCAGAAAAAGCTGCCAAGGAGAAAGAACGCTCAGAGAAAGCCGCTGCCAAAAAGAAAGCCGCTGCCGCTAAATCCATCGGCAATTCAATATTTGGCACCATCGGCCGTGAGGTCGGGAAATCAGTAGGAAGCGGCTTTGGAAAATTCGGAAAGACACTGGGCGGCAATGCCGGTGCCAGCCTGGGAAGAGGGATCTTGAACACGCTTTTTAAATTATGATAATTGCGCCGTTATCCAGCGCACCGCTTGTTTCTGTGAAAACGAAAGCAAATTTATATAGCCAGTCCTACCCGTCCCTTCTCGCCAAAAAGCGTAGGTGCGGGAGGACGGCTATATTGCTTCGCTGGAAGATAATGTAGAAATAGCCGAAAGAATAGATAGTGCCTTTCTGTATTTCATCTTCAATTCTTCAATTTCCTCATTCAGGGCATTTATCGCAGAGTCTTTTTCAAAGATTTCCTCATCCTTTGCGGCAATCTCGCTCTTAAGCCGCTCTATTTCTTCATTCAGCCTCTCTTTCTCCTGATCCTGGAGTCCATCTGCCAAATCGATTCCAGCATCCAGTTCATCAAATCCTGCATCCATCTCAGGGTGAAAAGCCGCCGAATCCTTTTCAATGACCTCGCTATCCAGGCCTCTCACATTCCTTATTATCTCCCCTGTGGCCTCATCCACCCTGCCCACGTATTTCCGCTTGGACCTGGGCTGCTTCTTCTCCTTATCCCAATAAGAGACGCTCTCATAAGCATACCGAACGCCGGTACGCTTGTCCTTTTGATATACAATGCATGACATCATAGCCCCCTTTGTTATTTCTCTTCATATAGTACTTTTCAATGCGATCAAGAGCATCTTCCTAAAGTCATAACATCCCACCCCTGCCGAACTTCACAGACCAATAAAGACAGGTGTTTTATCCTTCAGCACACTCGATACCCTCGTTGTAATTCAACATCTCATACATTAACAGCATACAAACCACATTATATGCTGCAAGGCTTTGAGATACAAGACTTTTTTGTGTATGCAAGATATTCCGTATTTATCCTAACTTTTTACAGGCAGCGCTCAATCGAACATTTGTTCTATGATATCACGCACTTATAGCATTGTAAAGCCCAAATTATCATTAATAGCAATATCGCTAATAATCTTTCATACAAAACGATCTTTTTTATGACTACTATCCTTACCAATAAGCTCAACGGAGACTTGGCTGCCTTATCACACAAATATGACATTTTTGTGCTATACTTTAGAAACGTTAATCTCAGGAGGATCACGAGATGATTTTTGACCCGACTAGTCTTTTTACCAATTTATTCGTAACCGCCGCCTGTTTAATCATGGTATTTGCTATGCCATTGATTGACCGTTACATCTGCGATTCATTGGGGATAAATATCTGGGGCGGGCTCAGCAGAAATCCGAATGCGGACAAGCTATTGAAATTAAGAAAGGTCATACTCTTCTTGATTTTCGGCCTATATTTCGCAGTATTCCTCTATCTCGTCTACTTTTCCAGAAGTCCATATGACGGGTACGAAGTCAGAACCGTGCTCTTTGAATATCTACAGGGCGCAGTACGAGTAATCAATGTAGGCTTCCTGAACGTGATTTCTGCAATCTATAAAGGCGGCCTCTCCGCCGCTTACGCTTACTTCAATCCCATGGAACTAGCGGAATTCGCAAAGTTCTACATGAATATCATGCTCTTCGTGCCAATGGGCTATCTCCTGCCCTATATTATTCGATGGTTCAGGATAAGGGTGAGGACCAGGCCCGCAGTCGCCTGTTTCTTGATTTCCTTAACGGTCGAGAATATTCAGTTAATCACGAGGCGTGGCTTCTATGACGTGGATGATCTCTTTGCGAATACCCTGGGAGGAATAGCCGGTGCCGCGCTCTATGTGTTATCGGCCTATGTCCTGACTCATCCGAATTGGAGAAAAGAGCTGAGAGCCTACAGGAGGTGGAAGAAAAGAGCAAAGAAAAGGACTCTATATCCTTTTGCGAGAAAGATGATTCTCTATCGAACTACTATCCTGGCCTCCAAGGAAGAGGCCATCTACGATTTCTATGTTGGAACCCTGGGATTTTGGATAAAGCGGCAAATTGTGCCCTTAGATTCAGAGAACACGAGTTTCCTACTGGAAATGGGTTCCTTTCAGCTAGAAGTCATTTGTCTGAATCGTGAGATAAACCTGGATCGTCAATATCTCACGATCTCTGCCAAGAGCCTGCCTCAAATTAAGCGAAGGCTCAAGGAAAACAATATCGAGACAGACTCCTTCAAGCAAGACCCTTACACAGGACTCAGAGCTTTGGAGTTCGAGGGGCCTGACAGGGTCTTAATAACGATTCTGGAGAAATAAGAAACTACTCCTATCCTGGAAACAAGGCTTATGGCTCATTACAGTACGCTCAAAGCGCATTTCTTTCCCAGAATACGCCATCGACAAAGCCCTGGATCTCTTTATTTATATCCGCCATTTCCAAGCGCTGCTCTGCCCAAAGGCAGTACTGCTCACTCTGCTCTATTCCCAAATAATGTCGGCCCAGCTTCTTCGCCACAACCGAGGTGGTGCCGGACCCCAAAAATGGGTCAAACACTATGTCTCCTGCGTTAGAACTCGCAAGCATGATCTTGGCAATCAATTTCTCGGGCTTCTGGGTTGGATGAGGAGTGTTTTCCGGCATGGACCAGAAAGGGACAGTAATATCATCCCAAAAATTCGAGGGGCAGGTGTCCCGAAAATTACCCTTAGCCGTCTCCTGCCAATCCTTTGGTCTGCCATCGACCCTGTAGGGAGCGATTACCCTCCGCCTCATCTTGACCTCATCGAGGTTAAAGGTATATTCATCGCTCTTTGTAGCGAACCATATGTCCTCAAGACTGTTTTTCCAGTTTGCCCGGGCTCCCCTGCCTTTCTCCCGCTGCCAGGTGATGCGGCTGCGCACCTTTAGAAAATCCCCCATCACTCTGCCTATTATCAGGCTCGTAAGAAAATCGCAGCAGACATAAACCGACCCATCGTCCCTAAGCATGGGATAGACAAGCGAAAGCCATTTTCTGGTATATTCTTCGTAACTCGCGGTATCCTTCTTCAAGAATCTGCTGCCGTCAAAATCTTTTTTCAAATTGTAGGGTGGATCTGCAATCACAAGATCCACGCTATTTTCCGGGAGCAGCGGGCAGATGGCAAAGGTGTCCCCGACTACGGTCTTATCCAGTATGGGTTCTATACTTCCCTGCTTCTCTTCTATTCTAATGCACTTCTCCAAAAAGCGCTTCCCCTCTGAAAGCGGGGTGTCAATCGTCCTATTATTCGGCGCTTTTTTACTCTTCATAATCTGCTTCCTAAACCAAAGATAGAATTGTCAGCATTTCAGGACTTACCTCGACGCCTGATTTAGAAACTTCCCCCAAACTCACTTTTTTATTCTTCCCATGATAGTCGCTGCCAGCGCTTACGCATAGCCCGTTCTTCTCAGCCGCCTTAAGCAATAGCCCTATCTGACTTTCATCGTACTTAGAATAGTAGCACTCCAACCCCATGAGGCCAGAGCCTCTCAGTATTTCCACTTGCCGCTCGAACTTTTCAAGAGGCACTTCTTTTTCATTGGTGCCGCCAAAGGGATGAGCGAGAACCGGAATCCCCCCTGCTGAAAGAATCGCCCTGACAACCTTCTCACCATCCAGTCTATCGGACTCTGTCTTGCAGGGATTTATGTACTTTTCGATTGCGGAATTCTTGTCAGCAGAAAACCCATGTTCAACAAGAAAATTGCCGAGGTGCGGCTTCCCCACGCTATTCATGCTTCGCAGCTTAGAGACCTCGTTATCCGTGAACTCAATCCCAAATTCAGATTTAAGAAATTCCAGCCTGCGCTCCAGCTTATTTCTCCGCCTCATCCTGCCCTCTTCCAGCATTTGCTTGAAATCCTCATTCTCGCTATCGAACCCATATCCCAGGATGTGGCACTTCCCTGCAGCAGTCTTGCACGAGAATTCAATCCCGCGAATGAACCTCATATTCTTAGGCACAATACTTTCCATTTCCAATGTACCATCAATAGTATCATGATCCGTTACAGAAAAGATGTTTATTCCGGCTCTACGTATATTTTCCAATAATTCAGCGATGCTGTCCGTTCCGTCAGAAGCCCTGCTATGCATATGTAGATCAATCATGTTTTTCCTCAACCTTTCTCCAATAAATCTTAGCTATATCAAATATCTTATGAGTTCTTATAATCGCCCCTTTCCAATGAGACAATATATCCTGTGCTTTGGACTTTTTTCTTAATTTCATCGAGGAGCAACCCCACCTCATCCCCTTCCATTTCTTTCGGTACCATTTGAGATAAGCCCTTTCCATCGTATAGAGAATATTTAATCCTTGCCTCCGGCGGAGTGAGGTTTATCATTATGACATTCGCTCCCGCCAAGAGTCCCTTTTCATAGCCTTTTGGATCCAAGGTTCGGAGCGCCGTGGTAGCCGGCAACAGCACTTTTGGGAGCAAAAGCCTGATTATTGCCAATAGCCTGAGCGTCATATCTACAGAGCCCGACGGACAAGAAGCAAAAGGGGTATCGTGATGCGGAATAAAGGGTCCAATCCCCACCATATGAGGCTTGAAATCCCTTATGAAGTGCAAATCACGGATCAATTCCCTTGACGACTGCCCCGGAGAGCCCACCATCATTCCGCAGCCCACTTGATAGCCAATTTTCTTTAAGTCCTTTAGGCAGTCCATTCGATGCTCATAAGACATTTCCTTGGGATGAAGAGCCTCATAATGAGCCCTGTCGGCAGTTTCATGACGGAGAAGAAAGCGATTAGCCCCGGCCCCATAGAGTCTCTCGTAGCTCTTCCTGCTTCTCTCTCCTATGGATAGAGTGATTGCTGCATCGGGACAGGCCTCCCTCACCTTAGCGATAATTGACACCAACCTGTCATCCGTAAAAAACGCATCCTCGCCGCCCTGCAGCACGAAGGTCCTGAGTCCTTTCCTATACCCTGATTCGCTTATTGAAAGTATCTGCTCTTCGCTAAGCCGATATCTTTTGACTTTTTTATTCCCGCATCTTATCCCGCAATAATAGCAATTATTCCTGCAATGATTCGTAAACTCTATCAGCCCCCTTAAGTAAACGCCCTTTCCATATGCCCTCTCTCTCGCTTTTCTTGCCTTAAAATCCAGATATTCGGACGGGAAATCATCCTCATTAGAAAGGAGGGCCTCGAATTCTGCATCATCTAAGTCCCTTTCTTTTTCATATTTATCAATCAAGCCCTGATAGTCCATAAAAAACTTGATACTCCACTTTATAATTGATATACTTTTTAATTAACATAACATCTTAGGGGGAAAGTATGCGTAACTCTTTTCTTGAAAACAAAATCCCTTCAGCCCCATTAAAGATAGTCGCAATGGAGAATATAAGGGAGCTAGGTGAAAAGGTCAATCAATACTTGGTATCTTTCAGGAAGAAAACCAATCATTCATTTCACAGCGACCCTGCTTTTGAGGGTTATAGCATGGACAATTTCCTCACCCATTTCAGCCTCACCAGGTACGGTACCGGCGAGGGGAAAGCGATACTTGTCGATACAGTGAGGGGCAGCGATCTCTTCATAATGGCAGATGTACTGAATAATTCCCTGACCTACCTCATGAGAGGATTCGAGAATCATTATTCCCCTGATGACCATTATCAGGACTTAAAAAGGCTCATTGCCGCCGCCGATGGATCTGCCCATAGGATCACGATAGTCATGCCCTTCCTTTATGAAGGACGTCAGCACAAGAGAGCCACCAGGGAGTCCTTGGACTGCGCCCAGATGCTGGACGAGCTTTCGAACATGGGAGTACAGCGGCTAATAACCTTCGATGCCCACGACCCTTCCGTCCAGAATGCGGCCCCGATCATGGGATTCGACAATTTCACTCCTTTCTACCAATTTCTCCAGACCCTCCTTGCCAATATACCGGACTTGAAGATAGATAAGGAGCATCTCTTGGTTATAAGTCCTGATGAAGGGGCTATGAGCAGGGCGGTTTACTTTGCAAGCGTCCTTGGAATCGATACCGGGATGTTCTATAAGCGAAGGGACTATTCTACGGTCATAAACGGGAAGAATCCGATCGTAGCCCATGAATTCTTGGGCGATAACGTGAGCGACAAGGACGTGATAATCGTTGATGATATGATATCGTCTGGCGGGAGCATGCTGGATACCGCACAGAAGCTGAAGGACATGGGAGCGAACCGTGTCCTGGTATGCTGCACCTATGGGATTTTCACCGATGGCCTGGCTGCCGTCGATGAGGCATACGAGGTCGGCACCATCACCAAGGTCATAACCACCAATCTCTGCTACCGTCCCCCTGAGCTTCTAGGCAAGCCTTACTACATCGAGGCAGACATGAGCAAGTTCCTCGCGACGATAATAGACTATTCGAATCACGATGCGTCCATAGGACAGGTCATCACGCCTACTGCAAGGATCAGGGAGATACTCACGAGATACAATGAGTCCGATGAAACTGTCTCTGAAGAGCTGGAATGATTATTGCATATGTCCTACTTAGGAGGGATATATTCAAAGGCGTTCTTTAGCCATTCAACTCCATTTCCATCTATCCCTATTACGTCAAACCTGTATCTTAGATCCTCTCCTAGTCCGTTCTTCATCCTATAATAATCGGATACCCGGCTTATTGTTCCCTGTTTCTTCCTCGTTACAGCCTCAGCCGGGTACCCTTTTCTGTCGCTTTTACGGTACTTTACTTCCCCAAAGCAAAGGGTGGAATTGTCCAGATATATTAAATCAATTTCCCCATAACGAGAATGAAAATTCCGATCCAGTATTCTGCACCCTTTTGCTTCCAAGAAATCTGCGGCCACACTCTCGCCCTTACTTCCTTCTGCCCGGAGGTTTTCTTGTCTTATTGGCATTATAGTCGTCCAACCTCGTCTTCAGTTTTTCCAGCCTGTCCACAAATACCAATACCTCCGCCACGACCTCATAGAGCTCAGGGGGAATGGCTTCACCTATCTCCAAGGATGAGAGCGTCTCTGCCAGCTTGCCATCAGTATGGACCGGAACGTCCGATTTTTTGGCTTCTTCAATTATTTTATCCGCTACGAACCCCTTGCCGCTCGCTACGACTGTAGGGGCTGTATCGGCCGGGTCGTAAGCCAGGGCTACCGCTGTTCGAACTTTTTTCTTCTTATCGTCTTCCATTTAGCTCCTTTGCGGCAAAATCATGACTTTTCGGACTACGGATATTTTCAAAAATACCGGCTCCTCTAAGGCAAAAGCGACCGTTAAATCGGTCCCATGTTCCAGTCTGAGTATCGGATTTGGCCAAATCAAGCGGATTCGCTTAAAGACACTCAGTATCTAAGCCCTCATGTCGAAAGAGGTCTGCTGGATGAGCTTGGCATTTGACCCCTTATTGAACATTATGTCCGCAACCGACCTCTCTTCACGGTTCAGCGCCACATCCGAACTCATCTTGTAGCCTCTCTTAAGCAGGGTCTGATCCAATTCCGGAAGATGGGCAGCCACGAAATCCAAGAGAGCCTCATCCTTCAAAATGAAATGAGTCGTCACCTTATTCCTGTCCACCATCGAGACATGGATATCAAGGGTACCCAGCCTCTCCATATCCAGATGAAGAAGGGCCGAGATAGCCCCATCTCTCTTAGCGAGGTTTTTCTTATTGGTATAGACATAGAGGTCCCCATGCCTGGCAAACTCGTTCATCTTCAGGGGGAGCTGGATATAGGTCATGGCCTGATTCATCTGATTCATGAAGTCCAGATTTTGCTTCAAATCCTGCATACCGCTTTTCAATGCACTGTCGCCCCTGCCCACGGCATTCAGCAAGTTGATTGATTCTTTTGCAATATTAGAGATCTTTTGATAGTACTCTTGTACTTTCTCCTTATCAGAGAATTCCTCCGGCTTCATGAGGAACTCATTCATCATGCCATTCTTCAAAAGGTTTTTATAGGGCTTAGAAGCAATAAGCCTCGTGATTGCGCCTTGAAGCTCTTCATCCCTGGCAGCGTCCTGTGACTTCAGATTCAAGGTCTCCCTTATGATCGACAAGGTATCCTCCGCAGAGATCCTGCCTTCTTTGACGAGCTTAACAAGCCTCTCAGGGACACCAGCATCCTTGATCAAATCAGACAGCACTTCCCTGTCCTTGGGACTCATGAGTTTTTCAAGGTCACTTAAGACCCTTTCTCTTGCCTCTGTTTCTTTCGGAGCCTCTACGGCAAAAATGCTTCTTAAAAGTCCTGTGATGGGACCTCTTTGACTCTCTAAGCCATTCTCAGGCGTAATTAATCCACTCTCGGCCTTATCCCTGCTGAAAATGGCTGATAGTCCCTTAAATAAATCTCTATTTGTTGGGTTATCGGGTGATTTTGTTTCAGTATCAGGGCTAGCTTCTATAGGATTAGCTTCTGCAGAATTATGACCTTTTTCAGGGACTATGGCTTTTTTATCGAAGTTTTCAGGATTTATTTTGCCATCCAAATTGCTTGGATTAGCCTCGTATTCCTTAGATAAGGATCCTTCAATTGCTGGCTTCAATGTCAGAAGCGGTGCAGGTTCTTTGAGGTCAGGATTGCTTTTTGCAATATCCGGATTATAAGGAGCTTCGTTAATGGTCTGATCCTTAATGCTTGTCTTAAAATCAGGACTTCCACTCAAGGTATTCTGCGCAGCATTCTCCTGTCGAGTCCCATTTAAGCCAGCTTTTTGAGGGACTCCCTCTCCTTCCTCACTCAAAACAATCTTTACGCTGCTTCCTTCTATCGACACCTCTTTCGCTGTAGGGGCCGAATTAATGTTCTGTCCTATCTTTGGATCCTGGGATAAATTTTCGCCTTTGTTTTGAGTCCTAAGATTTGTACTATCATCTATCCCGAATTTTTCATCTACTGCACCCAGAGCTTTGCCTTGCGACTCTTTAGCTCCTTTCTCTGCCTCGTCTAGGATCGAATTTAAGGCCGTTTGATCCCCCTCTATAGAAGATTTTAAAGCAAGAGCCAATTGGGTAGGCAGGGGCCTGGCGAATAGTTCCAAAGCAGCCTTATTAATAGTGCCTGATTCTCCCGCCATCTCCGCAAAGTCCGTTGCAAGGGAAGTCACTCCTTCTGAGATCTTATGCTGTTCTGCCTTATAAGCCTCGAACTGAGTCACAGTAGTCTCATTTATCGGTATCCCAAGTTTAACCATCTGTACTATGGATTTTGGGCTGGCAAAGGGAAATTGGGAAACTTCTCTTTCCATCTGGTTCAGAGAATCTGAATCCACGCTCATCCCATGCTCCATCATGGAATTCACCATCTCGGCGGCTTCCTTGGTAACTGGGATGCCGGCCGCATTCAAGGCCTTGGCTACCGCTGAATCTCCATTGAGATTCGCGAATAATGGCATGAGCTTTATCTCATTTCCCGCCGCCTTAACTTGAAAAGAAAGCATTTGGCCAAGGTTCAACGGGATGCCGGAAGCCAGCTTTGCATCGACTGTGCTGCCCTCTCCCAGCATTATCTTTACCATTCCCTCCTCATCGAAGCCCACGATCTGTCCTGAGAATACGTCTCCTGTCTTAATATTTGCGATATCGACGCTTCTGGCAGAAGCCGCCTCATCCGAGATAACGACCCTGCCCACGGAATTGCCTGGATTCCCCGTGACATCATACATCCCAGAATTAGGATTCACATTAATATTCATTCTGCCTCCCCTCCTCTCAGGAAGCCCTGTCAGGATTCTACTTACTGGACAGTCCATTCAATGCAGCGTAACTATTCATAACCCCCTGCCTCCACCTCGCAAAGATTTAATCAAATTTTGTTCGGTGTGGGGGCGGTAACTATCGTTACTACCCTGAGATTTCATCAAATTCGCAATTATCAAGCAAGCTTGAATTGCTAATCTGATGAAATCTCAGGGGTTCTGAATAGTTACCTTTAATGCAAAAATGAAAGCCTATGTATCGGACAGGGACCCAAGGATTTTATTGCCTCCCTGTGCCTCATGGTCCCATAGCCCTTATGGGCTGCAAATCCATATCCTGGATACTTTTTATCGTACTCTTCCATCAAATGGTCTCTGGCCACCTTTGCAATTATTGAAGCAGCCGCAATTGAGACCGATTTTTGATCCCCTTTTATTATAGGAACCTGACGCCCGCTGACTCCCGGTATGGTCAGGGCATCACATAATATTATATCGGGCTTTCTCTCCAGAGAATTTATAGCATCTCTCATTGCCTCATATGTCGCATTCAGGATATTGATCTGGTCTATCCTCTCTGGATAGACCCATCCAAGTCCAAAGCACAGGGCTTTCTCTCTGATTTCTTTAGATAACCTCTCACGCTTTTTTTCGCTCAATTTCTTGGAATCATTTATATAAAGGATTTCACAGTCCTTCGGAAGGATCACTGCCCCGGCACAGACCGGGCCTGCAAGCGGTCCCCTCCCCACCTCATCTACCCCGCAGATGTATTCATATTCGGAATATTCTCTTTCATAAGAGGACATCTCGTAGAGTCTCTGTCGTTCCTCTTCCTCCGTGATTCTCTTTCTGCCCATTTCTTATCCTCTCCCAGTAGATGACCCTCATGAACGAATGGTAAATCTACGCAATCAGCAAAGCCTTAGATAAATACGGCCTTTTCCTTAATCATTCTATCTTCGGTAACAATGAGATCCATCTTTTGGTCTTCTTTTGATATTGGGATTCTATACACTATTTGACACTCGAAAGCCGCCGCTATGGCTAAAGGTTTTTTAGCCATCTTCGAAGAATCATTCCCGAAGTATGTGTCCCTAAGATGAGATATAAATCTATCATAGTATCCCCCGCCGTATCCTAATCGGTTCAAGTCCAAATCAAAACCAACTCCGGGCACGATAATCAGGTCTGGGACGAAATCAGGATCCATCATCTGCATTTCTTTCCTGGGTTCAAAAATGCCAAAAGGACTGATTTCAAGAGCCTCCATCAAAGCCCCTTCTATCATCCTGAATTCCATCCTCCCCTTATCAATGACCCTGGGAAGAGCTATCCTCTTTTTTGGACTAGCCTCACTCAATTCCTTTATCCATTCTAAGGTCGGAGGCTCAGAGCCGAAGCCAGCGTAAAAATACATATAATCTGCTTCCTTGAAGATATTGAGTCCCTTGATCCGCTCCCATATGCGTCCCGCTTTTTCATTAAATGAGTCGGCATTTTCTTTGAAAGTTTTATTTCTGAGAGAAAGCATTCCTTCCCGAATTCTCTTTTTTTTCAAATCTAAAGAACTGTCCATGAGACTTATTAACCCCAATTTTTTCAGACTGTAGGGTTGCCGTATAATATATGATTTAATGCGATGAAATCGCTATTAAATCATATATTATACGAGCAACCTACCCCCAAAAACGAGCAAACAGTCCGCGTAAGCGGACAGTAGAGTGCGAAGCACTTACTTTGCGAGTCTTTTTTGGGGCAGGGTTGACGCATTTATGCGTCAACCCTACAGTCTGAATTTTTTTTGCTAATACATCGTAATTGTACTGAAAATTATTGAGGTGAGACACTGAAAGCTCAGACAGAAAAAATCCCATCCTCAAGATAAATGGAAAGCTTCTCTGCAACCGAAAGCCCGTCCGCGGCCGCGCTCATAATCCCGCCTGCGTAGCCTGCGCCCTCTCCGCAAGGAAATACTCCTATGATGCTGGAAGCCCCAAATTCATTCCTCAAAATGCGGACTGGGGATGAAGTCCTGCTCTCGACTCCTGAGAATACTGCATCTGATACATCGAAGCCCTTAAGCTTCCTGCCGAAATTCTTCATTCCGTCCACTAAACTTTCGCTTATATAGGGCGGAAGTATCTCCCTTAAATTAGCGAAAGCATAGTCCCCCTTGATCTCGGGCGAAATCTTCCCAAAGCCCGTACTCACCTTATTCTCCAGAAAGTCGCCATATAGCTGAATTGGTACTTTCCCAGCAGCCGCTTCAAATGCCGACTTTTCCAGCCTTCTTTGGAATTCCATCCCTGCCAGCGGATTATCCGAGTCCCCAAAGTCCTCCGGACCCACTGTCACGACTACAGCGCTATTCCCATTCACGTTGTCCCTCTCAGAGTAGCTCATCCCATTGACCGCAAGATGACCTGCCTCACTAGACGCATTTACCACGAATCCTCCAGGGCACATGCAGAAAGTATATACTCCCCTTCCGTCCCGTGCTTTGGATGTGAGCTTATAGGAAGCTGCCGGAAGACCCTTTCTCAGACCTCCCGCCCCATATTGAGCCTTATCAATCTCCCTTTGCAAATGCTCAATTCTGAGACCGACCGCAAAGGATTTTTTCTCCATCTTAAGCCCCTGGTTATGCAGTATCTCAAAGGTATCTCTCGCTGAATGTCCGATTGCAAGGATCAGACACCCCGTTTTTATTCCCTTCTTTTCGTCATCATTGATCAGGACCTCTCTGAGCTTGCCTTCTCTGTCCAATTTGAGCCCTGTCAAACGGCTCCTGAACCTCACTTCGCCGCCATGCGCCTCTATTTCCCTTCTCATTTCCTGGACAATCTCGATCAGCCTGTCTGTCCCTATATGAGGATTTTGATCCATCAACAAGGATGAATCTGCTCCATATTTCACGAAAGTCTCTAGGATGAATCTCATTTTCCCGCTAGGGTCGTGCTTAGAGGTGGTGAGCTTTCCATCTGAAAAAGCCCCCGCGCCACCCTCTCCGAATTGGACATTACAGTCTGGATCCAATTCCCCGGTCTTCCAGAATCTTAGTACTTTTTCTTCCCTCATCATGCTGGGATCCCCTCTCTCAATCACGATGGGGCGTAAGCCTCGAAGGCTTAGATAATATGCCGCAAAAATCCCAGCGGGGCCGAAACCCACCACTACAGGACGAGTCTTTACTGAGGAACCAACCTCCGGTATCGTATACGTTTTAATTCTCACGATCTTTGCTTCATTCTCTTGAAGCCTGGATTTCCGGAGAACCTCTTCCTCTAAGAGTCCGTCTTTTAGTACTACATTTACCGAAAAATTATATATCAAACTGTCCTTTTTTCTGGCATCGATAGATTTTTTCTCAATCCTTATTTCAGCTATCTCCGCTGGAGAGATACGTAGGCGGCTCCCCGCCTTCCTCTTTATTTCCTTTATATTTGCGTCATGCTTAAATTTTAATTGACTTAATTTAATCATAAACCTCTTCCCACTGCGGCCATCGCCGCTCTATATGCGCTGCTCCACGCCCATTGCAGATTGAATCCTCCACAGATTCCATCGATATCGAGGATTTCACCCGCTGCAAAGACACCCGGGAGCTTCCTTAGCTCCAGCCCTTCTGTCACTTCTTCTAAAGGAATGCCTCCCCTCGTGACCTGAGCCCTAGAAAAATCTCCTGTTCCGCAGATACTTACCGGAAATGAAATGAGTGAATCCAAAATTCGGGACACTTCCTCCTCGGAAACAGAAGAAACTTTTTTCCCGAAGTGGATTCCCGCTTGCTTCAATATCATCTCACCTAAGACCCTATTAAGTATCCCTATAAAGTATTTCTCAATTTCCCAATCTGGATTGGCAATCTTCCTATCCATCAAGAAACGCAAGCCCGCCTCTCTATTCTGGATTTCTGGGAAAAAATTCACTTGAAGCTTCACTTTTTGCCCCATTTGCAAAGCTTTTGCCGCCGCTCCGGATAGGTCAAAGACGCAGATTCCCGATAATCCCTGGTCGATAAATTGAAGCTCGCCATTACTCTCTCCAGCGAACTTATCATCAATAAAAAGCCTGAGCCCCGCCTTGCAGCGGATTCCCCTAACCCTCTTCAAGAAATCCTCTCTCGATTTCAAGAAAGTGAGAGACGGTAAAGGGTCTACTATCTTAACCCCCATTCTCTTCAGCAATCCATACATATTCCCGTCAGATCCAGTCTTTGGGGCTGCCGCCCCTCCGGGGGTCAGGATGCACTCAGAAAATCTTTTCATTATCGGCCGCAAGTCTTCGACCTTTCTATCAGTAATTACCCTGACCCCCAGCCTGGATAATTCAAATCTCAGCACATCCAGCATAGATGCGGCAGATTCGCTGTAAGGATAGAGTCCACCTTTACGGACAGTAATCTCCAGACCTAGCTCCTTAAAAAAATCCAATGCCTCAGATAGGCCGAAATCGGAAAAAATTTCTGGAAGCAGGTCTGCCATACTTCCAGAATAATAGTCCATTAAATGGTTTTTATCGCAATCTCCTATGCTCTCATTTGAAAAATTGCATTTGCCGTTTCCCGTCATTAGGAGCTTTTTCCCTATGCGTTCCCCACCCTCAAACAGCGTTACTCTGGCGCCATTCCTGGCTGCGAAAATAGCTGAGACTATACCTGATGCTCCTCCGCCTATAATTGCAATATTCTTCATGATTTGTTATTTCTGAATCCACCTATGGAATCTTTACTTTCCTGAGCAGCTCCTTATTTCCTCAATGCCCTGATTTCACTCTTCTTCACCCCGCCGAGTATTATAATCAGCAGAAAATACACGAATCCTCCACAACCTATGGAAATTGCCAACGGAATGATCTTTATCGGCACAATTGCGGACAAAACCCTATACAGAAAAAACACTATAAGTCCCATGATTGCTGCTGATATAAAGGGCACAAAAAAGGTCCGCCTGATTTCTTGCCTGTACCTTAAATATCGCTTTATTGATAAATGATTCAAGATGCACATCGTGAAAGCGAAGAGTGTATTAGAACATAAAACTGCATAGATCCCGATGTCCGTACCCTGCAGCAAACAAACAAGCATTATCAAATGCAAGACTAATGACATTGCGGAATGACGCACAGGGAGCTCCAGGTGGTTTATGCCTTGCAATATCCCATTAGTAAGCGTAGAAATTGAGAAAAAGATGATGCTTATGGCCCCTGCCCTCAGCAATTCTGCCGCCATCTTTGTCTCTCCCCTAAAGAGCAGTCCCATTATGGGCTCTGCGAGGACCGCCAGTCCTACAGCGCAGGGAAATGAGAGAATCATGGTGAAACGCATTGCGCTAGATATCTTTCTCCTAGCCATTTTAAAATCTTCTCTCGCTACTGAGGCCGACAGTGTCGGCACCACGGATGAGCTCATTGCATTGGACAGAGCAATTGGGACATTAATCAAGAGCTTGTATTTGCCAGAGTAGACTCCCCAGATAGCCGTTTTTTGCATGAATTTACTCATATACTTGGATTTAATAAGACAATTTTAGAAAAAAAACATCTAATTCTCAAAGAAGAAAATGTTAAAAATAGAGCCAATTCTGACAGAGATGTTAAATTATATGTTAATGGGACAAAAGT
>JAGBNY010000096.1 GCA_017634175.1 Lachnospiraceae bacterium | reverse complement strand
CCATAGAAAACATGCCCTCACTCCTCCCATTCTCGATTATCGAATCGAGATCCGAGAATCGCCCATTCCTAATGGCTTCCCTCCCCTGGCTATTCGCAATAAAAAGCTCGCAGACAGGCAGGACCTTATGCGCATGGCACTCTTCCCCGGACTGCGTCTCTTGCGACTCTCCATAGCCCTCGACATGCAGAAGCTTCCTGGATAGAACCACAGAAATCACATTCGAGAGCCGGATCCTGGCTTCCTCCCTCTCATTCTCGGGAAATAGGCAGACAAAGCTCCTTATCGCCTCAGATGCGCACTCCGCATAAGACGCCGTGAGCAAGAGCCTCCCCATCTCTACCGAGGTCAATACCAGGGACGCCTCCTTCGCTGTGACTATCCTCGACACCTGCAATACGTCAGGGTCCTGCCTCATTGCGGATTTCAAAGCGCTCACATAGTTCGGCGCATCCAGCCCGATCTCCCTTTGATTCACAATGGAGCGCTTATGCACATGGAGATACTCTATCGGGTCCTCCAGGGTAATGATATTGAGCGCCCTGGTCTCATTTATATAATCCACAAGAGATGAGAGTACCGTTGATTTCCCGCACCCCGCAAGTCCTGTCACCATCACCAGTCCCCTGCGGCAATCCAGGGCTTCAAGCACCTTCTGAGGTACGCCTAAGTCCGCGGCTTTGGGGACTTCTCTGTCCATCAATCGGACAGCCATCGTTATCCCGCCCTTCTGCTTATAGGCATTCACCCGGCATCGCCCGGTCTCCTCTATGCTCGCAGAGAGATCCAGCTCCCCATGTTCCTCGAATTTCTCCCTTTGCTCAGGGCTCATGAGGCTTATCAGCATTTCCAGGGAAGAAGCCGCAGTAACAGCAGGGAAATCCGTGTCCTCCAATTCGCCATGAATCCGAAACTTCGGACATGCCCCTACGCAAATATGCACATCGCTTGCACCAGCCTCTGCGGCAGCAAGCACTATCTCATTGAAATACATCAGAATATCTTTCCGGATAAAAGCATTTTCTCAAATTGCTCTACGGGCACCGGCTTCGAATAGAAATACCCCTGAGCCACATCGCAGTCCGCATCTCTCAGGAAATCGGCCTGCTCCCTGGTCTCCACCCCCTCAGCCACGACCTGCATGCCGAGCTGCTTCGACATAGTGATAGAGTGGGTGACGATTATGCGGCCCCTTTCCGTGGACATTATCTCATCTACGAAATACCTGTCTATCTTTATCACGTCCACAGGCGCCTCTCTCAGCATATTGAGGGAGGAATAGCCAGACCCGAAGTCGTCCATCAAGATCATGAAGCCGCTCTCTTTAAGGTCCCTCATCGTTGAATAGAGCTTATCCACGTCCTCGGTGAAGAGAGTCTCAGTGATCTCCAGCTCCATCAGCCTCTTATCTATGCTATACTCGTCTGTGAGTCCCGTAAGCACCCCTACCAAATCGGTATTATTGATATGAAGCCTTGAGATATTCACCGAAATCGGGATCGGATAGCCCATTTCAGAGAGCTTTGCAAGGTACTTTGCCGTGCATCTCCACATATATTCGTCCAGCTTCTTCACGAAGCCATTGCTCTCGAATAATGGTAGGAATTCTCCTGGCATACGCAGACCCCGAGTCGGGTGCTCCCATCGAACCAGAGCCTCAGCCCCGCAGATCTTCTCCGTCTTCAGGTCCACCTTGGGCTGCAGGTACATAACGAATTCTTCGTTATCGAGGGCTTTTTGCATCTCGCCCTCCATCTGGGCGATCTTCCTTTGCATGAGCCGAATCTTGTCGTCATAAACCGCGAAATTCGTGAGCATATTGCCCTTGATCTCTTTCTTGGCAAGACGGGCCCTGTCGCACATCAGGCGAATAGGCACTTCCCTGTTCGAAACCTTATATATGCCAAAGGAGAGAGTCGAGCCGCACTGCTTCGCGGCCTCCACGTCGAATGAGTCCGAAAGAGAGGTTATATACTCGATTATGTCGTGGTCCGTTTGATAGGGCAGCAGTACCGAGAACATATCCGCCTCGTATCTGCCCGCTATCCCAAGCTTGGGGAGGCTCATGCTTATCTTGGTCCCAAGCTCCAAAAGGCACTTATTGCCGGTATCCACGCCGAACCTGTCATTTATTATCCTGAAATGCTCTATGTCTATGCCGATAATAGCAAACTTCTTCTCAGGGTATAAAAAGATTTCCTCCCTTACCGTCCGATAGAAGGCCTCTGAATTATAGAGCTTTGTCACGCTGTCGTAATCCGCCCTGAATTCCAGCTCCGCCTTGATCTCCATCTCGTTATTCACGTCCTGGAGGATCCCCGTCACCCTGGCGAGCTGATTATTGAGTCCGTTCAGCGTCTGCACCGTGAGTGTGAACCATCTGGATACCCCGAAGCGGTTAATGAATCGAAGCGTTGTCACATGGGTATCAGGCTCTCTCTTAACCAGATCGAGGAAGGCTTCATATCGGTCTCTGTCTAATTCATGGATCTCCAAGCCCTCCAACAAGGACCATTGATCCCTCTTCATCTCCGGAGTCAGCTTGAAAATATCCTCAAAGGTTGTGCATATGTAATAACTCTTCTCCGGCACGCTGTATTCAAAGACCAATATCCCG
This sequence comes from Lachnospiraceae bacterium, assembly GCA_017634175.1. GTDB lineage: Bacteria > Bacillota > Clostridia > Lachnospirales > Lachnospiraceae > NK4A144. Next base: position 10,786 of record JAGBNY010000096.1, on the reverse strand, counting down.
GTCAGTTCATTCACATGCTCATATCTCTCATTGTCTCTTTGGATCTCATTTAATAGCGATGAATTATCCGCCATGGCCTTCATCTTCGACTCGATTACCGCTTTTCTCTGCATCTCATTCTTCAGCCTGTCTATGTCCTTTGCTATGAGAAAGACTCTTTCATCCCCCTCAGAATCTCCATCGGGTATCATTTCTGTATTTATCAAGTACCAATGCCAGCTCCCATCCCTTTGAAGGAACCTGACTTGCTTTTCCACGAATTCAACGCCAATCTTCTTAGCGTGACGCAGGTATCCGGGATCGGTGACATATAAGAATTCCGACCTGTCCTGATAATAGACCACATGATCCAGGTATTGCTTCCTAAGCTGCTCATAATTCACCACATGGGAGGCCAAGAGATTCATCACGTTCTCTTCCCTCACCCTGGTCGCGCTGTTCGTGGTAAGGTTTATCTCCCATATGATGTCATTCGATTTATAGAGGCACTCATTAAAGAGCGAGATGCTGTCCTGGATCCTCTTCATCTCATCTTTAGTGTCGCCGCTTAAGCTTGCCATCACATAGACAGTCCCTATCTGTCCAATGGAAAGGCGGGTTGTGTGCATATTGATATTCGACCTTAAGTCCGGTTCATATACCTCGGAATGAATACTTTTCTTCCCATCCTGCATGAGAAGCATCGGACAGTCCAGACAGGGCTTATCCCTGCCCTTCAGGACCTCGTAGCAATAGCCTTCACTTTCCTCGACCACCCTCTCCTTCAGAGAATCATTCATATATAACAAATGATGATTCTCGTCCACCGCATAAGCCCGTGCCATTATCGGGTTCAAAATAGAACGGATGAGCTCTATGTCGGATAAGGGCTTCTTCGGCCTATCCAGGTCTTTCTGCCCCTTCAATCGGTCATCGTAGAGGGCAAAGGTGTCTTTCCCCGAGACAACTGCGAATCTAAGGGCCTCTAGGGCCTTTAGGCTTATTCTCTCAAAAGAAAACTCCGAGTCGCCCTCATCATAAACCCCTATGCCAATGCTCACGACCCCGTTCGCCCCTCTGGTAAAGGAAGACCAAAGGGTCTTCACCGCCCTTATTATGAAATGCGCCTTATCGCAGAATATGGCCTCGTCCTTCACATCCCGCATACAGACCAAGAAGCTGTCATTGACCTCTACAGCGTATTCGGGACTCACCCTGCCGCCCCGGCCCAATATATCAGTGGCTCTCAGGGTCCGCCGAAGAATCCTCGAAACATCGAGCACAAGGGTATCCGCATGCTCCTGCCCGTATTCCTGCACCACCCGGCCATAGTCCATGAGCTTGATATACATTATAGACGCGAGGCTCGCCTTTTCCCTGGAGTCAAAGTATTCCTTAACCTTCCTCCTGGCCTCTTCTATGCTGTCGAGTCCGGTCAACTGGTCTGCAATCCTCTCAATCTCTTCCTGGCTCTTAATGCTGCCGGAGTCCACCAAGGTATAGGTGCCATAGAGCAGAGCCGGCTGGCCATGCCCATCCATGATCGTTCTGGCAGAGGCCTGATACCAAGGATACTTACCATTGAAATCCATGCACCTAAAGTACTCAGTCCTCTCCCTTTTATCGGTCTTTAACGGCCGGAAAAAAGCGATCGCCCTCTTCACATCGTCAGGCATGATCTTTCCGGCCAATTCAAGGGTCTCGCTAAAATTGCTGATTCTTATTTGACAGGGAATGAAATTGGACACATTTCTGGAAAAACTGATGACATCGCCCTGTATATCGTACTCAAATACTATCGTCTCATAAATCGTACTTCCATTTATGTCCATATCTTCTCCCTCTTACCTCCTCATCGATTTCTTTATTATTCTCTTTATGCCGTCTTACTGCCTTAAGTATTCCGCCATAACCGGATTAGCGACCTCCATTCCCCTTTCCGTGAGATGGAGCCTGCCATCCTCAAATCTCGCTACCCCCTCTTTCACCTGCTTCTCTATCACCGCCCCATAGACCTCTCTCAGGCTAATCCCGAATAGTTTTTCAAATCTTTCCTCGAATATCCCCTCTGTCTTACGAAGCCCCAGGAATAGATACTCTTCCATGAGCCTGTCCCTATCCAGGGTCTTGGCCTCGCTGAGCGCATTCTGCCCGGAATCCAGATACTCCTTCATGTCCCTTGTATTGGATAGCCTAAGTCCCTTTATATCCGGCAGAGACCTGTCTAATAGGAAGGAAGAGGCCCCGAGCCCCACTCCCAGATACTCCGACAGATCCCAATATCTCAAATTATGCCTGGATTCCCTCCCGGGGACAGCGAAATTCGATATCTCATAGCGCTTAAAGCCATTCTCTTCGAGGAAGGTATTCGTGAAGCGATATATTTCCAGCGCCGTGTCCTCGTCCGGGAGCCTGAGCTTCCCCTCGTCCTGCAAGGTCTTAAAATAAGTCCCATCCTCCACTATGAGAGAATAGGCTGAGATATGGTCAGGCTTCAGCCAAAGCGCGTCCTCCAAAGTAGACTTCCACCTATCCAGACTTTGACCCGGCACGGAATGCATCAAGTCCAGATTTATATTCTCAAATCCAGCCTGCAGGACCTCGTCATAGGACTTAAGGAAATCTTCCCTGGAATGGATACGACCCAGCATGACCAGATCCGCATTATTCGTGGACTGGACCCCAATGCTGATCCTATTTATCCCCGCCTTCCTATATAATTCGAGGGAGGACTTCTTCAGGGTCCCGGGATTCACCTCAATCGAGACCTCTGCGTCCGATTCCACGTCCAAGGCCTTATAGACTTTTTCGAGGAGAGAGAAAATAAAGGAGGCCGGGACCACCGAAGGCGTGCCCCCGCCGATATATATGGTATCAACCGTATAATTCTTTTCCCTGAAGTGAGCGGACTTATTCTCGATCTCATTCTCCAGAGCCTTGAAATAGGTGCGGATCATCTTCTCCCTCTCGCCCTCATGGACCAGGGAAATCGGCTCCGCGCCTATGGGGAGGGAGAGGAAATCGCAATACTTGCATTTACGTACACAGAACGGGATATGTATATATATCCCAAGGCTTCTAAGGCGCTCAGTCTTCATCGTCCAATTTAAGCACATTCAAAAAGGCCTTCTGCGGGATTTCCACGGTGCCTATCTGACGCATTTTCTTCTTTCCTTCCTTCTGCTTCTCTAAGAGCTTCCTCTTTCTGGAAATGTCCCCTCCATAGCACTTAGCGAGCACGTCCTTTCTATAGGCCTTGACCGTCTCCCTAGCTATGACCTTGCCACCCACAGCCGCCTGGACCGGGATATCGAATAGGTGGCGGGGAATCTCTTTCACCAGCTTCTCACACATTTTCCGCCCTCTCTCATAGGCGTTGTCCTTGAAGACTATGAAAGACAAGGCGTCCACGTATTCCTTATTTATGAGAATATCGAGCTTCAATAGCTCTGAGCGCTGATAACCTTTAAGCTCATAGTCAAAGGAAGCATAGCCCCGGGACCTGCTCTTCAGGGCATCGAAGAAGTCGTAGATGATCTCATTCAAGGGGAGCTCATACTTCAGCATGACCCGGCTCTGCTCTATATAGTCCATCGAAATCTGGGTCCCCCGTCTTTCCTGGCAGAGCTTCATTATCGCTCCCAGGTACTCCGTGGACACCATGATTTCGGCGGTGACGACCGGTTCCTCCATATGCTCTATCTCGGAAGGGTCTGGGAGATTAGAAGGATTGGTGAGCTCTATCATCTCTCCGTCCGTTTTATAGATCTTGTAAACAACTCCGGGCGCTGTCGTGACGAGATCCAGGTCGTATTCCCGCTCCAGCCTCTCCTGGATCACGTCCAAATGAAGGAGCCCCAAGAAGCCGCAGCGGAAGCCAAAGCCGAGAGCCACGGATGTCTCAGGCTCAAAGACCAGGGAGGCATCATTCAACTGCAGCTTCTCCAAGGCATCCCGCAAGTCCGGATACTTTGCTGAGTCCGCAGGATAGACCCCGCAATAGACCATCGGATTCACCTTCTTATATCCGGGAAGGGCTTCCGCGCAGGGCCTATCCGCCTGAGTCACAGTATCCCCGACCCTCGTGACCTTCAGGTCCTTTATGCTTGCGGTAATATAGCCCACGGCTCCGGCGGAAAGTTCCTCACAGGTGATGAATTGTCCGGCTCCGAAGTAGCCCACTTCCACGACCTCGTCCTCGTAGCCATTGGCCATGAAGCGGATCTTCGTGCCCTTCTTCACTATCCCGTCCATAATCCTCACAAAGATGATGACGCCCTTATAAGAATCATAGACGGAGTCAAAGATCAGAGCCTTCAATGGTTCATCCTTTGAACCCGATGGAGGCGGCACCTCTCTCACAATCGCTTCCAGCACATCGTCAATCCCTATTCCCTGCTTGGCGGAGATGCGAGGGGCCTTCTCCGTATCCAGCCCGAGCACGTCCTCTATCTCATGCGCCACCTTGTCAGGATCCGCGCTGGGGAGATCTATCTTATTTATCACGGGAAAGACCTCGAGGTCATGATCCATGGCCAGATAGACATTCGCAAGGGTCTGAGCCTCTATGCCCTGGGAGGCATCCACGACCAGGATGGCCCCGTCGCAGGCGGCAAGGCTCCGGCTCACTTCATAATTAAAGTCCACGTGGCCCGGCGTATCGATCAGATTCAGGATGTATTCTTCCCCGTCCTTTGCGTGATAGACGGTCCTCACCGCCTGGGACTTTATCGTGATCCCCCTCTCACGCTCCAAATCCATATTGTCCAGCACCTGATCCGTCATCTCCCTCTCGGTCAGGAGCCCGGTCTTTTCTATTATCCTGTCCGCCAAAGTGGACTTTCCGTGGTCGATATGGGCAATTATGCAAAAATTACGGATATGATCCCCCATCAAGGCCATCCCCCTTATCAGAATAATTCAAATGTTCATTATAACATTTTTAGCCCAAAAAGGTCAAACATAGATAAAAGCCCGGGTGTCATCCCCGGCCTCTCCTTACGAATTTATCTCCCCAACCTTTACATGCGAGGCTTCACCCAAGAAGCTCTCCCACCTTTATCAATAAATCCTCATAAAGCCCGGACGGGGTTTCTTCCTCGAATGTATAATCCATTGTATCCTCATGCTCAAAATCGTAGACTCGAACTATTTCCCTTTGCAAATCCACTATCCAATAGAACCTGACTCCCACCTCTTCATATTTATATAACTTAATAATGTAGTCCATCCGGAAGCTGGACGGGCTCACAATCTCTATCACCCAATCAGGCGCGCCGTGGCAGCCCTCATCATCCAGCTTGCTCTTATCGCAGATCACGCTTATATCAGGCTCCACGTAATTCATATTGCTGTCATCCAGGAATACAGCGAAGGGAGCAATATCGACCTCGTAGTCTCCCCCATGGGACTCAATATAATTATTGATCACTGTTGCTAATTCAAACAGCAGCCGCTGATGCCCTCTCGCAGGCGGAGCCATGTCATATAGCACCCCGTCGATCAGCTCCGCCCTCTCGCCATCCGGCAGCGCAAATATGTGATCCACCGTATAAAGCTCCTGCTTTTCCTTTGCCAATCCAGCCATAAAACCTCCCGCAGGTTTAAGTCCGTTACTGAGCCCCGAAAGCCTATGGAATATCAAGTGCCAAACAATAAATAATTGATATTTTCATTATAGATTTCGCCTAAAACCATGTCAAACAGCCCCAGGCTTCAAGCCGCCGTTATCATTCACGGTCAAAAAGCTGACCGCCAGCAGTAAAACGCCGCTCGAAAAAGTTTTTAAAAAAAATTAAAAAACTATTGACAATCTTCTCCCCAAGGTGTATATTATATTTTGTTGTGAGGCACACGGCTGAAGCGCAACGAATGAATTTAATAAATGCGATAGTAGCTTAGTTGGTAAAGCGCCACCTTGCCAAGGTGGAGACCGCGAGTTCGAGTCTCGTCTGTCGCTCTCAAGCCTTGATTCAATTTGCAGATTGAATCAAGGCTTTTTGTGTGACAAGTTCGTCAAGCGGACTCCACGCTTGCGCATATCGTTATCAATCGGCCGAACTACACGGTTTTAATATAGTCCGATGATTCGGGAAACTTATATTTCATTGCTTTATTTGGAGGGGATTGCAGCCTCTTTTTGTTAAATCCCCTGTGCCAATCAGACCGAGGGACGGAACGCAAGGCCTTGAGACGTTCCACCAATCGGGTGGATTCTTGCCGTCGTTCCTCCTCAGTCATAGATGCGGGGTCTTTTTCTCCCACAGCGTACCACGCAAGAACTCATATTGCAAGAGTCATTCGAGAAAGTCCCCTTTTCCCGGAATATTTTCGGAGCTGTGCAGAAATAACTTTACAAAGATTGCGCAGGATTTTTATCCAAGGCCGCAGGACAAGATGAGGGCGACAAGCGTACTATGTATGAATGCGTTCATGCAACCGAATCCCGAGGCAATTAAGATGCTCCAACTCGCCCGAAAGCCCTCACTTCTTTGGAATCAGCGGAATCATGCTGTGCATCCCTGCGAGTATCGTCGAAGTATTGTGGAAGAGCGCCGATTGGGCCGGGGTCATGATCCCCGCAAGCCCGAGCACTATCAGCATCCCATTGAAGCCTATGATGAAACGGTAATTCTGCCTTATCCTGTCCATCATCGCATCAGAAATCTTCTTCAAGGCCACGAGTCCATAGAGGTCATCCGAAGAAATCGTTATGTCTGCGACCTCCCTGGCTATCGCCGCCCCGTCGCTTATTGCAATGCCCGCATCGGCCTCAGAGAGGGCAGGGGTGTCATTTATCCCGTCCCCCACCATTATCACCGTGCGTCCGGCCTCATGCTCCTCCCTTATGAACCCAGCCTTTTCGTCCGGCAGCACCTCCGCCCTGAAATCGTCTATGAGGAGCTGTGCGGCTATCCTCCTCGCAGTGGCCTTATTGTCCCCGGTCATCATGCAGACCTTGCTCAGGCCCAGCTCATGCAGCGTATTCACTATCTGTGCCGCCTCGCTCCGGAGCGGATCCGATATGCAGATCACGGCCTTCAGCTCGCTATCAATGGCAAGATAGAGATGGGAGTAGCTGTCATCCAGACTATCCAGTATCTCCCTTTCGGAATCCGGGACCGAGCACTTCTCGTCCTCGAACACAAAATGGAAGCTGCCGATCACGACCTTCTTCCCATCTATCTCGCTCGCGATTCCATGCGCGACCACATACTTTATGTCCGTGTGCATCTCAGCGTGGGACAGCCCCAGGCTCGCCGCATGGTCCACCACCGCATTCGCCATAGAGTGCGGATAATGCTCCTCCAGGCAGGCGGCGATACGGAGCATCTCCATCTCATCCGCCCCGCCAAAAGTCACTATCTTAGAGACCCTGGGCTGCGCCTTTGTGAGCGTGCCCGTCTTATCGAACACGATCGTATCCGCCCTGGAAACGGCCTCCAGGAATTTCCCGCCCTTCACGCTTATGCCTTCCGCCCCTGCGTCCCTTATTGCGGACAAGACCGTTATGGGCATGGAAAGCTTTAATGCGCAGGAGAAATCGACCATCAGGAAAGAGAGGGCCCTCGCGACATTCCTTGTCAAGAGATAGGTAATCCCGGTCCCAATGAGGGCGTAGGGCACCAGCGAATCCGCCAGGTTGAAGGCCCGGGTCTCCGTCTCGGACTTGAGCTTCTCGGACTCCTCGATCATCTTGACAATCTTATCGTACTTGCCGGTCCCGTGGGTCTTCGTGACTTCGATCACGCACTCTCCCTCTTCGACCACCGTCCCCGCGTACACATAGCCCCCAGGCCTCTTCGCCACGGGGAGGCTCTCCCCGGTCATGGAGGATTGATTCACGGACACCTCGCCCGAGACCACCCTCCCGTCCAGGGGTATGATGTTCGAGGTACGCACCTGAATCCTGTCCCCGGGCTTCACGGATTTCACGCTGACGAGCACGTCCTCCCCCGAGGTCTTGAGCCAAACCTTGTCCACATTAAGGGACATCGCCCTTGCCAGGTCTCCAACTGACTTCTTATGAGTCCAATCCTCGAGCAGCTCCCCTGTATCCAAGAGGAACATGATGGAACCCGCGGTGTCATAGTCCCCCCGGATCAGCGAGACCCCAATCGCCATGGCGTCCAGGACCGGCACCCTTATCCTCCCCTTCAGGAGGCAGCGAATCCCCCTCTTTATGAATTTGGCTCCCTTAAGAGCAGTGATAAAGTTCTGAACGGGACCGCCCAGAAATACCTTCTGAAAAAGCCTGAAAGCTATGGAAAACGCAAGTTTTTCCTGGTACCTGCGGTTCAAGGCCCGCCCCGTGTTCTCCGGCACGAGACTCAAGGCGGCGGGGTCATTGTAACTAAAGGCAGCGAGAGCCTCAAAAATCTGCCCCCTGCAGTCAGCGATTGACTCGGCCTTAATCACAAGAGTCCCCGTCTGATCATGGACCTTGACATCCCTTACAAAGGACTTGTTCTTAAGATAGTATTCCAATATGTCCGCTTCATCCATCGTCATCCTCGGGACAGCCATATGGATCCTCATGGAATGGAGCGACTCATGCTCTACTGTGTATCTCATGATCTGCCGCGCCCTGCCTCATCCTTCCGCAGCGGGCCGAGCGGTCTCGTCTGCCATCTTTTCCTCATATTGCCGGACCAGCTCCCTCGCGGCTTCAAGCTTCTTCCTGTCCTCCTCTTTATAACGAGTCTCATTGATGTCGCTTGCGTCCTCGTAAATATCCTGGCAATTCTCCCTCACCGCCATCGCCGTATTCATCAATGCGTCTTTTCCGCGGAGAACGGCCGCCGTGCAGCAGGTGTAAAATTTCTTCGCGTCCTTGCTCTTCAGTACCGCAATCCCTGCCGTACCGAAGATCACCCCTCCAGCGAAACAAGCCAGTTTCTTCCAACCAAAATCTAAGCCAAACATTGTCTTTCTCCTTTCATTCGGACTTTAAGTCCTCTCCCAAATATAACACAACCCAAAATCCAGTCTAGCAAGGGCAGCGACAGAGCCTTGGGGAAGGACAATCCCCAAGGCTCCGTTTCTGCCCTCTATCATACTCATTATCGAAATAGCTTGCCGTCCCGTTAATGAGTCCGCGCCGACGGCCGCTTTTTGCGTCTAATTCCCTTATGCCGCTTCCAACCGCACGGGCAGATGACCACTTATGAACTCTTGCCAGGGTTCATGAGTGCGGCCAGAAGCTGCGCGGTCTTTATGATCGGCATCGTCTGGATCACGACCCTTCCAGGGCCAGTGATCACCGTATTGAACAGACCCTCCCCGCCGAACAGGATGTTCTTCGCGCCCTTGATCATCACCACGTCCAAGGAGCAGGTGTCGTCCATCATAACGAGGTAGCCCGTGTCGATGATCTTCTGCTCCCCGGGGCCCAGCTCGTACTCATGCACCGAGCCGTCCACCTCGATAAGCACGGTGCCGTCGCCCTCGAATTTCTGCATGATGAAGCCCTCTCCGCCGAAGAAGCCCCCGGCCACCTTTTTCTGGAAGAAGACGGACATCTCGACTCCCTCGTCACAGGCGAGGAAGCTCCCCTTCTGGGCAATTATGCTTCCCCCGCCCAGCTCCACCGGCACGATGGTCCCGGGGAATTTTGACGCAAAAGCTATCTCCCCGTCTCTCTTCGCGACGTAGTGGTTCCTGAAGAGGCTCTCTCCGGAAAATACCCTCCCCATCATCTTCCCCAGGCCGCCGCCCTCTGTCTTCATCTCGATGCCCGGATCCATCCAGGACATGGCGCCGCTCTCGCAGAAAACGCCCTCTCCCGCCCGAAGGGAGCATATCGCCGCCGGCAGATTGCCGCCTATTATCTCATATTTCATATCGCACCTCCAATCCTAAGAGCCATCTGTCCCGTGCCAGGCTCTGCAGGCTATCCGCGGACTGCCTCTTATTCTCTTTCAAAAGGGTTAGAATCAGTCGATAAACAACTGTCCATCTTGCCTGTCTTTTTCGTCGATAGCGGACGTAAAAAACACGTCTTGAGACAGGGTTCGGTTGCATGGGGCAAGCTTGCTTGGTATGCCCGCCATGCGCCCCATCCTGCCCAAGCGCATACATGCGCCACACTCCCGATGAAAAATCCTACGCAATCTTGAACAATTATTTGCCGACAGCTTCTTAAAAACAACTGTATATTATAACAAAAACAAGACCATTTTTCTATAGTAAAGATCTGCGGAAAAATATCTGCCCCTATTGCCTGTCTTTTTCACCGATGGCACAGGGCAGGGTCCGTTTACATTAAAATCTGGCACGGGCAAAACCGCTGCCAAACTGCGAATTATGTACATTCCTCAGGTCTTAGCAGTTTTTCCCTTCAAGGAATAGAGAGTCCCAAAAACCGTGAAGGCATAGAGCACAGTAAGAGCGCAGCAGCGATCAGGAAAGACATCGCAGAGAAATACAGCGAGTTCAAGGAGAATCCATCCCCGAAGTACTCCGACAGCGCAATGATCATCTCCCCCAAAGGAGATACATATTGATGAAGAGGGCAATATGGTCCCTGAGCCCGTTTCTGCCGAACATATTTATATAGAACGTTGAGAAATTCCATATCTGTATGACGGCAAGCGTCGCCAGGACATAGCCCAAAAAAGTCGGGAGGCTCACGAATCCGCCCTCCACATGATGAAGGAGGGAATTGTTCCTCCCGATGATATAAACGAAAATCAGGTCATAGACCAATTCCAGGTACTCAACCTTCTTTTCTTCCGCCCCAGCTCTCTGGGGCACCTCATTGCCCATAGTGCAGACCTCCTAAGCCGTTTGACACCTGACATCTAAT
>JAGBNY010000095.1 GCA_017634175.1 Lachnospiraceae bacterium | reverse complement strand
GAATCTTCATGGGGGCTATTTGCGGCTTTCTGCTTGCGGGTCTCCTGAACGACTCGTCCGTCTGCGTGACTCCGATAGCGGCGGCCCTCGCAGGCATGGCCGTTAACCATATAGACCGTGTAGATTAAGAATTCTTTTGCCTTACGAGCAGGATTTTAAGAGCTTTTATAGCGACATCCGTGCCATACCAGTCGGGATGCGCGGGGACTTGATTGACAATTTAAGATGGAAGCATTGAATGGGAAAACAGTATTTTAGAAAAGGTCGCTATGACTTCCAGTGCGGGAAGCCGTGAGTATTAGCTGATTATGGTCGATTGTATAAATCAGCAGCCAATCTGGCTGGATGTGGCATTCACGAAAGCCCAAATAATTTCCAGCCAAAGGATGGTCTAAGTACTTTTTATCAAGGACTTTTTCATTTATGAGATCATCAATCAGGGATTCAAGCAGGGACAAATCCTTACCCTGCTTTTTAATCCTCTTATAGTCCTTCTTGAACTGTGTGGTAGGTTTGAGCGTGAGCATGGGCTAATCCTCGGAATCAAGGTCATCGAGTTCGTCAAACAGTTCCCGGGCCGAACCATAGGATTTAACCTCAACCTTGCCGCTCATGATGTCGCGGGCTTCTTGAATTGCATCTTCTGTTTCGCGGTTATAGCGCGGTAGGCGGACATTGAATGGAAGACCACCCACCAGAAGAGAATTCTCAAAGAAAATGTTGACAGCCTCTGGCAGAGTCATGCCAAGGCTGGAGTACAGGGACTCCAACATTCGCATATTAAAATTGGTATCTTTTATTGCTGTAGCCATATAATCACCTCCAAGAAAAGGGTAGAAATATAGGTGTATTCAGGCGCCTTGCTATAGGTGGTAGTGAATGGATTCTGCATGATTAATCCTTTCAAGAGTGGGATAAATTGGCTTGAAAAGGAGGGGGGTTCAATTTTTCCCAGCTCCTACAAGACGCAATAAGAGAAAAGTTGTCGTTCACTTAAAATCATCCCGCGCTTCAAAAAGCTCCGCCTCCAAAGGCTTCCAAGCTTGCGCTTCGCACTTTACTGCCTGGAGGGGCGCGCTTACGGCAGCACTTGGCTTTCAAATGTCCGCTCGTGCGAGTACGGCGGCCGCTTGAAAGCCTTATCGCACAAAACTATCTTTCCCCCTCAAACAATGCCCTCATATATCGTCTTATCGCCGATATGCACGATTTCAAGGCCGGGCTTCTTTTTCTTGTTGAAATTGAAGCTTAAGAGATAGCCCTGAGACAGGCCAAAATGCTCCAAATAGCCCATTATCTGTCTCTCTCCCTTTTGATTATATCTGTCTCCATGCCATATCTTAAGCTCTATTATGTACCTCTTACCGTTATAATGGATCACAACGTCCATGCGTCCTTGATTCGCTGTTTGCTCTTCGATGCTGTACGTCCCGACTCCGTTGATGATCGGAGACAGAAAGGTAAGGAACCGCTCCCTTCCTTCTTCCTCGATGAACTTTTTCTCGGCCTCATCATTATCCATGTCCCGAATAATCCTTTGGGACTCGATGAATCGCTCCATGATAAGCGGCACGTCCAGGGCTCCGCCCTTGATGAACTCAGGCTTATCTTTAAGCGCCTCCCTCTTCATGTCCCGGGCGAATTCGCTCTCTCCCACGAAATACCTGCAAAGCCTCATCTCGAATATCCTGTTCGCTATGGACACTGTGTTTTGCTCGTTCACTATGAAGCCATACATCATAAGCTGATCCTGCGCGTCGCTGTCCGGGAGATACTCGATTGCTTCCCCCCTGAAGAGCAGGTATTTTATTTGCGCCCTGAGCCTCGGATAAGCCCTGATCTTCCCCATGAGGGAATCAAACAGGGTGTTTTTCTCGTTGACAAGCGCCTTCACGGCTTCTTCCACGCCATTTGCCGTCCAGCTTTCGGGCAAAAGCTCTTCATCTATCAACTGGCAGATACGGCTCACAAGAAATGGGTATCCGTTGGTATAAGCCCTTATCTGAGCCGCGATTTGCGAGGTATCCATCCCTGTATGGTGGTCCAGCTCGTACTCGTCCAGCATAGCTTTGATCCCGTCCTGAGAGAGGCTCATGTCTATCTTGAAGTCTGCCGCGACATTCCATGGGCTGTTCTCCCTGGAAAAGGCCTCGTTTCTTATCTTGCTTTTCATATGCTTGACGTCGGTCACGCCGGCCAGGATGACTGACTGGAAGGCGGGCAGGCCATCCGTATCCCTTGAAATATAGCCATCCCTCAGCAAGGCGAGGAAATCCAGGAACACTTGATTATTAGCGGCGCTGTCTATCTCATCGATGAGCAAGACGAGCGGCTTGTCGGAAATGGCGCACCATTCCTGGAGCGTGATGAATAGCTCGTCGAGCGTCAAGGCTCCTTCCGTTCTCCTTATATACCCATCGATTTCTTCTCTTATTTTTTCAGGCATCTCCTTATAGAGCCCGGCGTTCTTCTTAAATAGCCTGCAAAACGCCCTCACGAAAGCCTTCTCTGTCTCGAAGCCCTCGTTCGTGATTCCCGCAAAGCTTAGGCTTATGACTGTGTACTCCCCCAAAAGGGCGCCTTTCAATTCATTCAAGGTGGTCGTTTTCCCGTACTGTCTCGCTCGGTTGATCGTGAAATAGTACCCCGCGCGGACGAGTTTCTTAATCTCCCTGACCCTCTCGTCAATATTTACCATGTAGTGCCTCGATGGTATGCACACCGTCGTCGTATTGAATCTTTTCATGGATCCACCACCCTCTTCAAAACTCAGCAACACCATAGACCAAAAGGTGCCCCTTGTCAAGGTAAGGCATCCTGCTTGTCTATTTTTCCGATTGCTTCGTCACGGCTGCGTTTTCTTCAATGCGTGTTTTTTATTCCCGCACTCGAAAAAATATCCTACGCAGTCTAACCAGTTAATCTGTCTGCAGCTCCTAAATTATCAAGGCAATATCAGTACTTAAAATTGGACTTGATAAATTTTAAATTTGTGGTAT
>JAGBNY010000094.1 GCA_017634175.1 Lachnospiraceae bacterium | reverse complement strand
CTTATCGCACAAAAAGGGCTCTTGCACCTGCAAGAGCCCAAAACTAAAAACTATATCAAACTATCCCCTGAGCTTTCATAGCCGCAGCAACCTTAAGGAATCCAGCAATATTGGCACCAGCAACATAATTGCCGGCACAGCCATACTCCTTTGCCGCATCGTCAAGATTGTGGAAGATGTTCACCATGATATTTTGAAGCTTCTGATCCACTTCTTCAAAGGTCCAGGCAAGCCTCTCGCTATTCTGACTCATCTCCAAGGCAGAAGTTGCCACACCGCCTGCATTCGCTGCCTTTCCGCCTACGAAAAGTACCTTATTGTCCTGGAAGTACTTAGTTGCTTCATAGGTAGTCGGCATATTGGCGCCCTCACATACTGCCTTGACGCCATTATTCACAAGCATTTTCGCATCTTCAAGATCCAACTCGTTTTGAGTCGCACAAGGAAGAGCGACATCGCATTTGACGCTCCACACGCCCTTGCCTTCGTGATACTGTGCAGAAGAACGCTTTGCGGCATATTCAGTAAGCCTGGCCCTCTTAACTTCCTTTACTTCCTTCAAGAGCGCTACGTCAATCCCTTCGGGATCGTAAATCCAGCCAGTAGAATCACAGCTAGTCACTACCTTCGCTCCAAGCTGCTGCGCCTTCTGTGTGGCATAAATCGCAACATTGCCAGAACCGGATATTACAACCGTTTTGCCGGCTAAATCGATTCCATTGCATTTCAGCATCTCATTCGTGAGATAAAGAAGACCATAACCGGTAGCTTCTGTCCTTGCGAGAGAGCCTCCGAAGGTCAAGCCTTTTCCCGTAAGCACTCCCTCATAACGGCCGGTAATCCTCTTGTACTGCCCATACATATAGCCAATTTCCCTGCCGCCTACGCCTATGTCTCCAGCCGGCACATCCTCATTAGGGCCGATATATTTGCAAAGCTCAGTCATGAAGCTTTGGCAGAAGCGCATGACTTCGGCATCAGATTTTCCGTGAGGGTCGAAATCAGCCCCTCCCTTGCCGCCTCCGATAGGAAGCCCCGTCAAAGAATTCTTGAATATCTGCTCAAGGCCCAAGAACTTTATAATCGAAAGATTGACCGAAGGGTGGAACCTGAGCCCTCCCTTATACGGTCCTATAGCTGAATTGAACTGAATACGGAATCCATTATTTACCCTGACCTGGCCGGAATCATCCATCCAAGGGACTCTGAAAAGGATCTGCCTCTCCGGAGTAACCAGTCTCTCCAATAAAGCTGATTTTCTGTACTCATCCTCATGAGCATCAATGACCAGCTTCAAGGACTCAAGCACTTCCTTTGCCGCTTGAAGAAATTCAGGCTGAGAAGCGTTCTTCTCCTCAAGATATTGATAAACTTCATCTACGTATGACATTCTATATCCTCCTTAGTCTTACGTTTTGCAACTACAAAACAAGTAACCATTAAGAAATCCTACCCTCACCTTGCAAAATATGATACCTCAAACAATAAAAAGCATCGTAAATATAATTGTCTTGGGTAAAGGACAGTAACTATCAGATTTTTTCACAATAGTCGCTCTTGATATATCCGGTAGTCCCGTTGTAATTTATCTGATACCACCCATCAACGGAACCGGTCAAATCGAATGTATCTCCCTTATAGGCGCTTCCCAGCTTCTGAGAATCCGTGCTGGCAGAAGCCCTGATTGAAACCGCTTCTTTAGCCTTGATTTTCCCGGTCTCAGCCTGTGCCGCGCCCCCACCTGCTTCCGCTTCTGCAGGGGCATCCTCTGCCACCTGTCCCGCTACCACAGTCTCACCCTGGGCAGTAGTAAGGAAATCAGACCTGATATAGGCTTCACCATCCTTATACTGGATCTTGCTCCACCCATTCTCATCCGAGAGCTTCACAAAAGAATCCCCTTTGGCAGCTTGACCCACCTTATTAGAGGATTGATCGGGCTTCTCCCTTATATTCACGGTATCTGTCGTAGTCACCCTCACCTGAACATCTGTGCTTGCCTGGGCTTCACTGCCGGAACCGCTGTTCGCGCTCGAAGCCGCAGCCTCCGTCCTGGTTTGAAGCGACTTCATAAAGGCAGCGAGAGAAGGATCGTTCTCTTCATTTTTTCCGAAGAGGGTGTCCACCTCTGTCAAAAGATCCTGCACATCCTGTCCATTTGCGACCGTTGTAATGTATTCCTTAAAATTATCAGGGAGAGTCGTTATATCTTTCAAATAATAAGACCCGTCCTCGTTCTTGCAAAGGTAGAAAGTCGAAAGACCGGGAGCCAATGTCGTGATGCTTTTGAATTTAATCTCGTAATAAACAAATACGATCAGAGATTCATCTTCGGGACCGGGCTTCGTATAGCAGGACATATTCTCATAGTCCTCTGTGAACTCAGCCTTCACTTTAATCCTGGCTTTTTCTGCATCGTCCAGGATCAAACCCATTTCCTCAATTTTGTCAGTGTCCCCGGCTGCCACAGCTTGATAATATTCAGTAAAAAATGAATTCACTTCCTCATAGGCATTTTGCTCCAGCTTCGCATCCGGCACCGGTATCTTTTCATTCCCAATTGAAGAAGAGGCAGTACTGGCATCGGCGCTTGCCTTTTTATCTGATGACTTCTTCCTGCTCATCGAAAATACTACCAGAACTATAACCAGGATAATAAAAAGAATCCCTACCAAAATATATTGATAATGTCCCAAAATAATATCTCTTAAGTCACTGGAACGTTTCTCTTTCATTCAAGCTGCCCCCTGCAAATAAAAATATAACATTTAGTAATATAAGTGCGTCTGAAGGGACTCGAACCCTTGACACCAGGAGTCGGAGGCCTGTGCTCTATCCATCTGAGCTACAAACGCAAAATCTCACAAAAACTATATGACTATATCATAAATTCAATCTTAAATCAAATAGGAAAAGCTTGCAAAAATATTTTTTTATTCGTAATATATGGCTTATGTTTATCGTAGACTTCATCAAAGCAGTATCCTGTGTCTTAATATTTCTCCACCATTGCAATACTATCCTGCCCGGAGAATGGAAATTTCTCACCCTATTCGGGCAAGACCTGGGAAATAATTTATTTTTCATGGTCAGCGGGTTTTCTCTCTATCCATCGATTAAGTCCACCTCACTGAATAAAGCCCCTATCTGGTACCTGAAGAGATTGTCCAAAATCATGCCCTTTATAATCGTCTCCTACATCCTATCTTACTGTACAGGTTTTTACTCTTTAAATAACCCTATGCAGATTTTTGCGGTATTCATATTTCCAACCCTGTATTGGTTTATATCTGCCATATTGATTTTCTACATAATCCTATTCATTTTGGGCAAAATCCTTCCCAACGGACTCATGCCCTTTATCTCTATTTTATTGCTTTTAATGTCACAGCTCAGGATGTCCCATATCGAGTCCTTCTATTTTCTGGGTTTATCGGCCATGATACTGGGTTTTTTTACAAGAAGCCTTTCCAAGACCCAAACAACTAAGCCATTCAGCCCCACTTCATCTCCTTTGACCTTAGCTCTATTACTCACCTCCACTCTAATTTATTTACTGACAAAATTCAATGCAGGTCTTTTTAGGGACTCAATTAATCATTTCTTAAATTCTATATCCGTCCTATCTATGGGATCCTCAATTCTCTATATTGGAGCCATTCATGATGAATTATTTTCTAAACTAATCAACGAAAAGGCACGAAGAATCTTCAGGTGGCTAGGTCAGATGGCGCTGCCGGTATACATAGTCCAATGCTTTAATTCCGGAGCAATCGGCTTCAAAATCGGTGAGTCCGTTCCATTCCCCTTGTCCTTTCTCATAAATTTATTCTGTGTATGGGGTCCCGCAGCCTTGCTTCACCTTGCCATTAATTTCCTCAATCGTCACCATTTTTTCATGAAGTTCCGTCCATAATAGAACATATACTGCTGTATGACCCCTGCAAAGCCCTCATACCGCTCCAAGGGAAATTCTCCCTCATAAATCTCATCAATGACTCTCTTAATCCATACATCGATCGGAAAAGAACCAATCCTGTGATAGGCGAAGAGCATGACACAATTCGCCACCTTTGTCCCTACCCCTTTAATGCTTTTAAGTTCCATCAGCAGGTCTTCATCATTCATCTCTCCAATTCGTTCTAAATCAATTTCCCCGCCGCCCACCATTTGAGCTGCTGAGTGAACATATTGAGACCTATAGCCCAGTGAACATGAATTCAATTCATCAATAGAAAGCCCTATCAAGTCCTCTGCCCTCGGAAAAGCGTAGAAGCCTCCCTCTAATGGTTCTCCGCAAAGCGAACAGAGGCTTTCAACGGACTTTTTTATCGCAGGTATGCTTTTCCTTTGAGAAATAATGAATGAAATCAGCGTTTCAAAGGGTTCCTGCCTCAAAATCCTGATCCCGCCGCCCACTTCGGCAGCCTTCATCAAGAATTCATCCGTGTCAGGAATCGAATCTATATACTTCTTATAGTTCTCTTCCAGATCAAAGTAATCCTTCCAAACCTCGTTGAATTCCCCTTCCTCGCAGTCAAAAGAGAACTCGCCCTCTCCCAGGTCTCTGGCTGACAAGACCTTCCCATAGGCCACAATCTTATAAGTACCGTCTTTATCCCTGTTCATTCGAAAGCATTGTCCGCTCTCTGCTATGCTGTCAAGGTCAAAATTCTCTAACTTTCTAATTACCATCTATACCCTCTTATTAAGGATCCATAAATAACGTAATATCTTGCTTATCACTTTATTTATGATCCTAAAAGTTTAAGTCATTCACAGACTTTACGCCAATAAGCCTGATCTTACCGTCCGCATTGACAGACTTTAATGAAGCATAGGGAAGGATCACCTTCTTGAATCCAAGCCTTGCGGCTTCCATAACCCTTTGCTGCGGCGAGCTGACAGCCCTCACCTCCCCGCTTAGACCCACTTCACCAAAGACCATCAAATCCTTATCAACGACCTTATTCCGGAAGGATGAGACAAGCGCCGTCACTATCCCCAGGTCCAATGCCGTTTCTGCAACCTTGATCCCGCCGGCAATATTCAAGTAGGCGTCAGACCCGGACATTCTAAGTCCCACTCTCTTCTCTAAAACCGCAATTAAGAGATTAAGCCTATTGAAATCCGCTCCTGTCGCCTGCCTTTTTGGAAATCCAAAATTTGTGTCCGAAACAAGGGCTTGAATCTCAACTAATAGGGGCCTGGTCCCCTCCATACAGCAAGCCACCACGCTTCCGCTGGCATTCTCCGGCCTGCCTGATAGCATGAATTCAGAAGGATTCTCCACTTCCTTAAGGCCCTTCTCGCCCATCTCGAAAACCCCAATCTCATCAGTTGAGCCAAAACGGTTTTTGACCCCTCTAAGAATCCTGTATGGGCCCTTGGAATCGCCCTCAAAATATAGGACGCAGTCTACCATATGCTCTAATACCCTAGGACCAGCCACAGCTCCTTCTTTGGTAACATGGCCAATCAAGAAAACTGTTATCCCAAAGGTCTTCGCAAGCCGCATACATATCCCGGTGGCCTCCCTGACCTGGGAGACTGAACCAGGGGCAGCGCTGACCGTTTCGCTGTACATTGTCTGTATGGAATCTATGACTAGGATTGAAGGATTAGCCTCTATTGTCAGGCTCTCCACTATATTCAGATTTGTTTCAGAAACAAGCTTCAGGGAATCTGAGAAAAAACCAAGTCTCTCAGCCCTGAGCTTTATCTGGGAGAGGGATTCCTCTCCCGAAGCATAAATGATATCCTTGCCCTTTGAGGTAACGCTCCTGCATACCTGAAGCATTAGCGTCGATTTTCCGATTCCGGGATCTCCGCCGACCAAGATAAGAGACCCCTTCACTATGCCGCCGCCCAGCACCCGGTCCAGCTCTTTGAGCCCGGAGCTAATCCTGTCAGATTGCTCCAGCTTTATGGATGAGATAGTGGATAGCTTGACCCTCTTTCTCATTTCGCTGCCCAAGGAATCCTTGGACTTAGCCTCTTTAGATGAGACTACCGGCTCTTCCACAAAGGTATTCCACTCACCGCAGCCGGGGCATTGCCCCAGCCACTTTGAAGTCTCGTAACCACAATTTTGACAAAAATAAGCCGTGTTTCGTTTGACTGCCAAAACTATACCCTTTTAACCGTAATCGGAACAGGCTGATCCGAAGTGAATTCAACACTAATGTCCAGTTTCCCGCCCAAGCTGCTTTTCAAGATTCCAGCGTCAGATCCATTGACCGATACCTCGTACTCTGTTTCATCCGCAAGTCCCAAGGTAATCTGAGCATCTTCCTCGCCAATCACCTCAAAGCTAATCCCTTCCTCATCCTCTTTGAAAGAAATTACAGTGGTGCCGGGGACGGACTCATACAGGAAAAGACCGTTTCTCTCCAGCTTTGTTATTTCCCTCCAAGTCTTCACCTTGTAAATATCGCCATTGTATTCGAAGCCGTCATGCTTCGTCTTCTGTGTCAAAGTGAAGTCCCCAAAATCCATGTTTCCATCACTATCCAGCTTAATGATATCCTTTTCCTTGGACATTTATGCACCTCCATGCTTTTCCTTTTCCTTGGCCTTACTCTTGTCGCTTATCTTAAAGCTTACCTCGTCATCCTTGATTACAGTCCTGATTTTTTCTCCGTTCCCGCAATTCCCCGAAACTATCTCCATCGCAAGCTTATCTTCGATAAGATTTTGAATCGCTCTCTTCAAGGGCCTTGCTCCGAACTTTGCGTCTGTCCCTTTCTCTAAAACAAAATCCCTGACCTTATCAGTGATGTCTAACTTGATATTGAGCTGCTCGCTCGTCCTGTCAATTAATGCTTGACATAAGAGATTTGTTATGGATCTCAGGCTCTCTCTGTCCAATGTGCGGAACACAACAATGTCATCGATCCTATTTATGAATTCAGGCTTGAAGATCCTTTTCACTTCCTCCATAACGCCGCTCTTCATGTCTTTATATTCGGTCTCTTTGCTGAAATCCGCACCGAACCCAAGCTTTTTAGGATCAACTATCCTCTGAGCCCCGGCATTCGAAGTCATTATAATTATCGCATTTCTGAAGCTCACCTTTCGCCCTTTGGAGTCAGTAATATGTCCATCATCGAGGACTTGAAGCAGAACATTGAATACGTCAGGATGCGCCTTCTCTATCTCATCGAATAGCACGACCGAATAAGGATGCCGTCTGATCTTCTCTGCGAGCTGCCCTCCCTCGTCATAGCCAACATAGCCCGGAGGAGAGCCTATCATCTTGGAGACCGACTGAGGCTCCATGAATTCTGACATGTCTATGCGGATAAGAGACTCTTCCGTCCCGAAAAGCGCTTCAGCTAAGGCCTTTGACAGCTCGGTCTTTCCAACGCCGGTAGGTCCAAGAAATAGAAAGGAGCCTGTCGGCCTTTTGGGGTCCTTCAAGAGGGTCCGACCTCGCCTGATGGCTTTCGCGACCTTTTCAACGGCTTCATTCTGCCCGATCACCCTCTTATGCAAAATGTCCTCAAGGGACTTTAATTTATCATTCTCCTTCTCCGTAAGCTTTGTTACCGGGATGCGAGTCCATACAGCGACCACCTCAGCTATATCGTCCTCGCTAAGGATCAGCGCAGAGCCTTTTTTCCGATTGCTGTACTTGCTCTTGTGCTTCTCGAATTTCTTTAGCTTTTTCTGCCTCTCCTTATGCAGTTCCCCGGCTTTCTCAAAATCCCCCTCTCTGATCGCCTTCTCTTCTTCATCAGTCAAGCGCTCAATAACACTACTGAGGGTTTTGAGGGCAGGAAAAGACGACAATCCTACAATGCGAAGCCGGCTCGCGGCCTCGTCCATCACGTCTATGGCCTTATCCGGAAGGAAGCGGTCGCTGATATATCTGGCAGAAAGCTTAACTGCCGCCTCTACTGCCTCCTTTGATATCTCGATTCCGTGATGTTCTTCGTACTTATGCTTGATTCCCATAAGTACTTCAATCGCCTCTTTCTCGCTTGGCTCCTCCACCGTGACTGGTTGGAACCTCCGCTCCAGCGCAGCGTCCTTTTCAATGTACTTCCTATATTCATCCAGGGTGGTCGCGCCGATTAATTGCAGCTCCCCCCTTGCAAGGGACGGCTTCAAAATGCTAGAGGCATCAATGGACCCCTCCGCTCCGCCCGCGCCTATCAGAGTATGAATCTCGTCCATGAAGAGGAGAATATTCCCGGCCTGGATCACTTCCGCAATCACGTTCTTTATCCTCTCTTCAAATTCTCCCCTGTATTTAGTGCCGGCAACCATTCCTGACATATCCAGAGAAACTACCCTGCATCCAAGTATTGAGTCCGGTACTGACCCCTCAGAAATCTTTACCGCAAGCCCCTCTGCGATCGCAGTTTTTCCTACCCCAGGCTCACCGACCAGGCAAGGGTTATTCTTTGTACGCCTATTCAATATCTGGATGACCCTCATGATTTCGTTTTCTCGTCCAATCACAGGGTCTAGCTTCCCTTCTCCTGCCAACTCGGTCAGATCGCGCGAAAACCTATCCAAGGTCGGGGTCTGCACCGCATCCTTAGATGAGCCGTCGTGCTGAAACGAAAGGCCGTTCTTCAGGAGATTCAATTCCTGACGAATACGCCTTTGATCGAAGCCCATGGCAGAGAGGGTCTCAGCATAGAGCTTAGGGATATTTATGCTGAGAGTCGTAAGCAGCCTTACCGCAGTATTCTCCCCCTCCTTCAACATTGATATAAGTATATGCTCTGTGCCTATTTCATTGGATTTATATCTAATGGCCAATGTTTCAGAGCTATCTAAGATCCTGAGTACCCTGGGGGTATAACCTTCCATTTCCTCAATGGCAGTCGTGCCGCCAGGAGCGATTAGCTGTTCCACTAATTCCGATATTTGCTTGTCTGTGACATTATTCTGCCTCAGGACCGCATGAGCCGTGCCCTTAGGCTCTTTCAAAAGCGCAAGCAGGACATGCTCACTCCCTATATAGTTTTGACCGAAGCTCTCAGAGACTTCCTTGGCCAATTCCAGAACTTTTTCAGCTGATTTTGAATATTCCATATCACACATCTATGAATTCGAAATCGAAATCGTCATCGAAATCATAGTCCTTTGAGCGATTTTTTTGTTGAGGCCTGGCTAATGGCTCCCGCCTTGCCTGCGGCTCACGCCTTGGCTGCGTCCTCGGCCTATCGGCTTGAGGTGGATTAACCTCTGCGCTGCGCACCCTTGGCCTCCTGTCAGGAGCGTTTCCGTCCCTGCCTCCATTATTCAGTGCGTTCTCAGTCTCTTTTTTTGGCAAACCGGAAGTAATCTCCATATTCTCCCAGTCCACTTTCTCTCTGTCCTTATTCCTCTCTGCCGGAACGTTTCTTTGTCTTGGCTGAACCCGCTCTCTTGACATATCCGCCTTTTCGGGTCCGGTTCTCGGTATAGTCGGTCTCACCGGCTGGCGCTTCACTATGGAATCATGCTCATCTTCTTCAGGATAAGCCGGGACATCCTCTGAAAGACGCCTTTTCTCAATCCTAGGATTCTCTCTCCTGGCATCCATGTCACGACTTACCCGTTTTTGAGGGGCCGCGGCCTCGCGGTCATCTCTCCCTTGATTTGAAATCCCTATCTGAGGCCTTTTCCTGGGACTTACCCTTACATCTCTTTCCTCTTCTATTTCTTCCGACTTAGGCTCCAAGGATTTCGGCGGCCTCCTAAGACCCATTTTCTCCTTTTTAGCGACTCTTTCCCTCATCACGTCCATTTCGTCCCTGTCGTCATCGCCGCCTTTAAGCGAGTGCCGTTTTCCAACAGCTAGCTTCGTATTAATGAGAATAAAGAGCATTATCACAAGGACGATTATAAGGACTACTATGATAAGAAGCCTGGTCCTGGAAAGCTTCCTATATTTCATCAACGTGTCAGATTCACCTTTGTCAATATCTACGTATCTTTGATAAGTGCGCCCTGTGATGTCATAGAGGTAGAAACCAAGATTCCCGCTTTCGTCCGTAGCATAAAGCAGGCAGAATTCCTTAGGCTGCGCCTGGATAAGGCCGGAAGCATTCGTATGGGCAATCGAATCAAGCTCCTGCATGGCGCTTTCCACGGCGGCAGCAGGCAGGGACGAAAGATCCCCCGGGACGGAGCTTTGGGTCCCCCCTTCATCGTCTCCTCCCATCGAGCCGGAACCCGCGCTGGGCAGACCGAAGGCATATGCTTTTACCGAGAATAGAGAGGAAAGGGAATCGGACTCTTCCTCTCCTGGAGCCTCAGATTCTTCTGTCTCTTCTGCTTCCTCAGTCTTTTCGCTGCCGGACTTATTCTTCGATGAATTCCCGTTGGGCAAAGACCAGGCAACGGCACTTTTACCGCCCCATTGAAGGCTCCTCTTCGTAAAGCCCACGGGTCCGACCACGTTGTCGCCCGGATCCAGGATAATGATGTACCTTCCATCGGCCCCGTCGATCTTTATGAGGTCAGACATCTTGGCATTATCTGTCGTATCGCATAGATAGAATTCCCCATTGCTGCCATCAGCGTCAGTGAGGTAGGCAATAGTCACTGTCAGCCCTTGAAGCCCAATCGTGGAACTCTTTGTCTGAAGCTCCGCAATATCGACGCTGGTGCCCGCATAGTCAACCGATGTCTTTGTAAATCCCATTGGCAGCTCATTCTCAGGAAAGGTGACTGCGAGATACTTGCCCTCTATATTCGTCTCTATCTGTCCTGCCGGGACCGTTCCTGCTTCGGCTGCGCCTTCGGATCCCGCTTCTTCTCCCCCCTCTTCTGAAGCTGCACCCTCTTCTGTCTCCGCTTCTTCTGCAAGAACCGAAAAAGGAACGAAAACTGACAATGCAGAAATAAGAAAAGCCAGATAAAAAGCCCTGCAAACACTATATTTAATTTTATTCTTCTTCATCTTCACTCCTAATCCCTGTCAAAACGACGTTTACCAACATCGCCCTTCACATCGAATCCAGTGCCTTGAATCGTACTCTTCTTCTTTTCCAGTTCCTCATCATGCTTCCTCCTGGCTGCGACTGCGTTCCTGATCTGCTTGCAGGTATCGCAAAATCTGCCGCTCGTAATAGGCGCGCCGCAGCTCTCACATCTAAGGAAAGATCTAGAGGACTTTGTGATCTCCAGCCTTTCCTCCTTCAGCATTATGGTAATCTGTTTCTGAGGGACATTTACCGCTTCTGAAGTCTCGGCAACGGTTGCCCCGGGATTCTCTTCGAGGTATCTCCGAACCCTCCCATAATCGTCAAACATGATATTAGAGCACTTGATACATTTATATTCACCAAGGCCCTTATAATCCAGCATACTATTTCCGCATTTATCGCATACTTCCGGTCTGTTGTATTGATTGAAAAAATTGCTGCTGTAATCCTCATCGTACTTCATAATTCATGCCTCATCTATGGCTTTACCAATGTCCTTGCGATAATATTTCCCTTCAAAATCCACCCATGTGACAGCCTCGTAGGCATTCGCCCTCGCCTGGCGAAGATCCGGACCCTTGGCTGTGATCCCGAGCACCCTGCCCCCGTTGGTGACAATCCCTCTGGAAGACTTCTTTGTGCCCGCATGGAAGCAAAAATATCCATCCATTCCATCGAACTTTTCAAGGCCTGTGATCACATGACCCTTATTGTATTTAACAGGATAGCCATTTTCCGCGATGCACACGCAAACTGCGGCATTGTCCTCAAATTCCAGCTTGACCCGGGACAGCTTGCCCTCAATGCAGGCCATGATAACGTCAATTATGTCATTCTTCATCCGGATAAGGACTACCTGGGCTTCTGGATCCCCGAACCTGGCATTATACTCCAGGACTTTCGGCCCATCCTCAGTAAGCATGAGTCCGAAGAAAATCACTCCCTTAAAGGGTCTGCCTTCTTTCTGCATCGCATCTACTGTAGGCTTATAGATGTTTTTCCTGCAATACTCGTCTATTTTCTTCGTATAGAAAGGAGACGGTGAAAACGTGCCCATTCCACCCGTATTCAGGCCGGTGTCCCCATCCCCTATCCTCTTATGGTCCTGTGCGCTGGACATCACCTTGATTGTCTTCCCATCGCAGAAGGTCAGGACCGACACTTCCCTGCCTTTCAGAAACTCTTCTATAACGAGCTTATTGCCCGCAGTTCCGAATTTCTTGTCCAGCATAATCTCCTTCACGCCGTTCCTCGCCTGGTCCAGAGTCTCGCATATCAAGACTCCCTTGCCGAGGGCGAGGCCATCAGCCTTGAGGACTATAGGGAATCTCGCATTGTCAAGATATTTCAAGGCTTCGGCAGGATCATCAAAGACTTCATAAGCTGAGGTAGGTATTCCATATTTTTTCATTAAGTCCTTTGAAAAGGCTTTTGATCCCTCTAGAATGGCCGCATCTTTAAGAGGCCCAAACACCGGCACCTTTGCTTCCTGCATTGCGTCCGCAAGACCGCCCACTAAAGGATCGTCGGGGCCTATAATGCAAAGGTCAACCTCATTTGTCTTTGCAAACCATACCAGCCTGTCAAATTCCATCGCCTTGATATCCACACATTCTGCGATCTCAGCTATACCGGCATTCCCGGGACAGCAGAAAATCTTATCGACTTTTGGACTCAGGCTCACCGAATAAGCCAGGGCGTGCTCTCTACCACCGCTGCCAACTATAAGAACTTTCATATATTAACCCCATTCGCTATCATATCCACCGCCATAGGAAGCAAGACCCATTCTGCTTCCTCCATGACCCTCTTTTGAAGGATCTGCGGCGTATCCCCATCCTTGACCTCCACGGCCTTTTGGAGAAGTATCGGACCGCTGTCGCAGCCCTCATCCACGAAATGCACTGTGGCGCCCGTGACCTTCACTCCCCTTTTTAGTACTGCTTCATGGACTTTAAGGCCATAATACCCCTTCCCGCAAAAAGAGGGTATCAAGGATGGATGTATGTTGATTATTCTATTCTTGTATTTTTGAACTATGCCGCTCGGAAGAACGGTCAAGAAGCCAGCTAAGACAACGAGGTCCGGCTCCGCGTCGTCAATCGCTGTCTGAAGCGCATTAAAAAACTCAGCGTCACCCGGAAAGGCCTTGCGGTCTACAGTAACTGCCTGAATCCCATGCGAGAGCGCCCGGTCCAGGGCCTTCACTCCCGCTTTGTTTGAAATGACCCTGACGATTTCAGCGTTCCTTACCTCTCCCTTATCGATCGCGTCTATCAATGCCTGAAGATTTGTCCCGCCGCCTGAGACGCAGACAGCCACCCTCAGCATATCTCGACCCCCTTCTTTTCAGAGCTTTCGACCTTGCCAACCACAAAGCCCCTTTCACCGGACTTCTCTATCGTGTCGATTGCAAGCTCGGCATCAGCTTTAGAGACCGCGACAATCATCCCTATTCCCATATTGAACGTATTGTACATATCCTTACTCGCCACATTTCCGTCTTTCTCGATAAGGCTGAAAATGGGTGGGATGGGCCAGGTACCGGACTCTATGACTGCCGAGGTGCCTTCAGGCAGCATCCGCGGTATATTCTCAAAAAAACCGCCTCCTGTAATATGGCTGCAGCCCTTTATCTTGACCGCGCTCCTCAATTCCCTGAGCGTTTTAACATAGATTTTTGTGGGCGTAAGAAGGGTCTCACCCAAAGACGCTCCCAATGAGTCATAGTATCTATTTAGGTCTTTTTCTGTCATTCGGAAGATTTTTCTTATAAGAGAATATCCATTGGAATGGACTCCTGAGCTAGAAATGCCTATAAGTACATCTCCAGGTACTATCTCTCTCCCGTCGATTAACTCATCTTTATCTACGATTCCCGATGCAAAGCCCGCCAAATCGTACTCATTTTCCGGATAAAAACCCGGCATTTCAGCGGTCTCTCCTCCTATGAGGGCAGCAGAACACATCTGACACCCAATGGATACGCCCTTCACGATGCTTGCTATCTTCTCGGGCACATTCTTCCCGCAGGCGATATAATCCAGAAAAATAAGAGGCTCGCCCCCGGCGCAGGCAATGTCATTCACGCACATCGCCACGCAGTCTATTCCAACCGTATCATGCTTGTCCAATGCAAAGGCCACTTTAAGCTTGGTGCCGACCCCATCGGTCCCGGATACAAGCACAGGGTGCTTCATCCCCTTGAAGGCCTCCAGCGAAAAAGCCCCTGAGAATCCTCCTATTCCGCCTAAGCACTCAGGCCTTTTTGTCCGACCCACATACTCCTTAATGAGATCTACAGACTTGTATCCGGCCTCCAGATCGACCCCGGCGCTCTTATAATCCATTTTTATAATCCCTCCAGCCTCTTTCCTGAAGAAGGTCATTCTTCTCTTTAACCTGCTTTTTCATATCTTCTGTATATTTTTTTAGAGTAAGTCCCAATTCCGGGTCTGCAACTGCTAGAATCCTTGCAGCCAATAGAGCGGCATTTTTTGCGCCGTCAATAGACACAGTGGCCACCGGAACCCCCGGAGGCATCTGAAATATAGAATAGAGGGCATCCACCCCTCCCAAAGACTTTGAATATAAGGGCACCCCTATCACCGGGAGGGGAAAGAGGGCTGCGCACATTCCCGGCAGATGAGCCGATAAGCCAGCCCCTGCCACTATGACCTTTATTCCCCTCTCCTCGGCTCCTTTTGCCCAGGCAAATAATTCATCCGGCTCCCTATGAGCGGATATTATGTTCATTTCATAGGATATCCCAAGTTCCTCTAAGCAAACTGCGGCTTTGGACATGGTCTGAAGATCCGAATCAGACCCCATGATAATCCCAACTTTTGGCATCATACTCTCCTTTATAATGCTCGTAAACTGCGCTGCGCAGGCCCTTCAATCGGTCTGCGTACATGTTCTTCACGCATAACGAAATCCCGAAAAACTCCGTCATCCGATAAATTTACAGATTAATTATACGGATTATGCCAAACAAGTCAATGAAATCTATCTGCGCTCAGCCCATCCCGATATACACTACTACCCCCCATGAAATCATCGCGAGAAAGGAAGAGATCATGCCGATCCAGGGTATGAGCTTTAGGGTATCTTCCTCGTCCAGGCTTTGAATCCCAAGAATAACTCCTGTCACAGAAAACAGGCTGGATACGAAACCAATCGCACCCAGCCTCTCATTTGAAGCCCCGCCATCCCTGAGAACTATGTACATCGCTCCTATCAGCGAAAAAAAGGACAGAAGACCGCAGACAGCCGAAAGAATCCCTCTCTTAGACAGCGTATTTACAGAGAATTTATACTTCAGCAAGGCGGTATCCTAAAACATGACCTTTGACTTTCCCGAAATAAGTTTCCCGCCCGAAATCAGCATGAGGATTCCAGACAGCAGCCCGGTCACAATCAGAAGAATGCCAAAAATAATATTAATAACAGCAGCGAAGCTCATGATCTTATATATTGACTCGTTATTTTCTACCATTTTCTACCCCGTATTTTTCGTAATATTCATCAATTCTGGATAAAAGCTCATCAGATATAAGCCTCTCCCCATCCTTTTCCATTGAGGATAGGTGAGAGACCGCCTCCCTCATACGGATTATGGAGACGGCAGAAAAACCGTACTTTTCAGAAATCTCCTCCAAGGCCGATTTATCGCCCTTACCCCGCTCTTCCCTGTCAACAGAAATACAAAGTCCTATTATCTGCACTTCTCCTTGAGCCCTGATAATCGGAACAGTCTCTTCTATGGATGTGCCGGCAGTAGTCACGTCCTCAATGATAAGGACCCTGTCCCCATTCTTAATGGGGCCTCCCAGCAGTATACCCTTATCCCCATGGTCCTTGACTTCTTTTCGATTGGAACAATAACGGACAAAAGTCCCATATTTGGAATATAGCTGCATGCAAACCGAAACTGCTAGAGGAATGCCCTTATAGGCAGGCCCGAAAAGGACATCAAAGTCCTTTCCAAAGCTCTCATGAATCCTATCCGCATAGAATTCACTAAGCCTTAGAAGCTCGGGGCCGGATGAAAAAATACCCGTATTAATAAAGAAAGGCGTATTCCGTCCGCTCTTTGTCACGAAATCCCCGAATTTCAAGGCCCCTGAATCCATCAAAAAATCTAAAAATTCCTTATTAAAAGCCAATTATTCACCCTCCTATTACTGGCAATATATCATCTCTCATGTCCATAACCGCATTCCTTGCAGCGGCCGCAAAGTCCCTTTCGCTGTACTTTTCTGAATACTTTTTATTCTTATAGGCCGCAATTATCCCTCTGGAAGAATTGACAATCGCCCCAAGGCCATCCCTATTAAAAAATGGCTTCAATTCTGCGGCTCCCGCTCCCTGAGCCCCGTAGCCCGGCACAAGGATAAACGCCTTGTCCATGATCTCCCTCAAGGCCTTCCCCACCTCTGGATAAGTGGCCCCGACCACGGCCCCCACATTGCTGTAATCATCCTCTATGAGGTCGCGGCCCCATTCATTCACCTTCAAGGCGACATGGTGGTACATTGGCAATCCATCGGACAGCTTGTCCTGAAACTCGCCGCTGGAAGGATTCGAAGTTTTCACCAGTACGAAAATCCCCTTATCCTGCTCCTTGCAAACGTCCAAAAAAGGCTTTATCCCGTCAGTCCCAAGATAGGGATTCACTGTGCAGAAATCCTCATTGAATGGAGAATATTCTTTAGAACCAATCTTCACCTTGCCAAGGTGGGAAGCTGCATAGGCCGCGGAAGTAGACCCAATGTCCCCCCTCTTAATATCCCCAATCACAACGAGTCCCTTTTCATGGCAATAGGAAACGGTCTTTTCAAATACCTTGATTCCCTCTATCCCAAGCCTTTCATACATAGCGGATTGGGGCTTTACCGCGGGTATCAAATCACAGACGGCATCAACTATCCCTTTATTGAATCTCCAAATGGCGCCGGCCGCCCCCTCCAAGGTCTCCCCATGCTCCCCATAGGCTTCTTCCTTCAAATATTCCGGTACAAAGGAAAGGTCAGGATCCAGCCCGACGACAATGGGGGCAGTCTTCTTTATCTTCTCGATCAATCTTCCTATCATAAATACCTCCAACCCGAGGATTGCTTTTAAAATATTCCGTACCCCAATAGAGCAGGACGCGCCCTTTCTCGATCACGCTAAAGTACATCTATTGGTATAGTATAAGTTCGAGCAAGCCCGGCTTGCGCTTCTCCGGCCTTATCGCACAAAAACATTGAAAGCATAACATCCATGCTATTTCAAGTCAATCTTGTGATTAACAGACACATTTGTTATACTGGAAAAATGTTTAATACTACAATCCCCCAAAAAAGATTATTAAGATTTCAAAGGGCCGCTGCCCTCATCTTGATCCTCCCCCTCTTAAATGGCTGTGATTCAAGCGCTGTGAAAGACGCTATTCCGCTTCCAAGCTTCGCCAATGAATCCATAGAGGCCGGCATGGACGCCATAGAATCGAGGGACTACGATTCTGCGCTTAAATTCTTCAAGGAAGCTGAGAATCGTCACGGAAACAAGGAGCTAATCCTCCGAGGAAAAGGCCTGGCTCAGATGGGCCTAACAGATTACAAAGCGGCGATAAAGAGTTTCGAAGCCGCCTTAAAAGAATCTAAGGGCAGGGTCAGGAACTTGGAGTACGATATATCGCTCTATCTCGCCATATCAGAATACCGTTCCGGGGATTCAAAATCAGCAATTAAGACCTTGGATTCCATCCTGGATTTGGACTCCAAGAATTCCTATGCCTATTTCCTCAGAGGGAAGATAGCCTTGGGAGAAGGCGACTCAGAAAAGGCTTTCAATGATTTCATAGATGCGGTTAAATATACCAAGGATGACCCTGACCTCTATATAGACATTTATGAATGCCTGGAGTCAAAGGGATTCGCAGATGATGGAAAAGACTACCTGACTTCCGCAATGGAGCTCACCCGGCTCACAAATTTCCAGAAGGGAAGGATTTATTACTGGATGGGGGACATGGAAAGCGCACAGTCCAGTTTAGAAACGGCCAAAGAAACGGACTCAAACCCAAAGGTCATCCTTTACCTGGGAAAGACTTACCAGGCCCTGGACGATAGGGCAAAGGCCGCCTCTTGCTATAGTGAATACTTAGAATCTAATCCCGGGGACGTGAATGTGTGCAACGAATTAGGCCTATGCCAAATGGAGGATAAGGATTATAAGGGAGCATTATCGTCCTTTGAACTCGGCTTGAAGGTCAAGGACAATGAAATAAGCCAGACTCTTCGATTCAATCAGATAGTGGCCTATGAGTATCTCGGAGAATTTGAAAAGGCAGCAGAATTGATGGAAGATTATATTGAGGACTACCCATCGGACGCTGAAGCCTCCAGGGAAGCGGTCTTTCTCGCCTCAAGGCGAAACTCCCCTGAAACAGAAGAAGAAGAACTGGCAGAGCCCGATTCTTAAGACTCTGCCAGCCTTTCTGCTTCATCAGCCCTTGCCAGGGAATCGATTATCTCATCCAGGTCCCCATCCATCACCTTATCGAGAGAATATAGCGTGAGACCTATCCTATGGTCTGTGAGCCTGGATTGCGGGAAATTATAAGTCCTTATCTTTTCTGACCTGTCCCCGGTACCCACTTGGCTCTTCCTGAGCGAGGCTTCCTTCTCATGAGCCTTTGATCTCTCCAGATCGTAGAGCTTGGCTCTAAGCACCTTAAAGGCCTTCGCCTTATTCTTGATCTGCGACTTCTCGTCCTGGCAGGAAATCACGATCCCGGTAGGATAGTGGGTCAAGCGGACGGCAGAGTCGGTGGTATTCACGCTCTGTCCCCCGTTCCCCGATGAACGGAAGACATCGATCCTGCAATCCTTCGGATCTATCTCCACCTCCACTTCGCTGGCCTCTGGCATTATCGCCACAGTCACTGTAGAGGTATGAATCCTTCCTCCCGACTCCGTGTCAGGCACCCTCTGCACCCTGTGAACGCCGCTCTCGAACTTGAGCTTTGCGTAAGCCCCCTTCCCATTGATGATGAAGCTCACATACTTCATCCCGCCAATTCCAGTATCTTCTACATCGGTAGTCTCAATATTAAACCCATTTCGTTCTGAAAAACGGACATACATCCTATAGAGATCCGATGCGAATAAGGCCGCCTCTTCCCCGCCAGCCCCCGCCCTGATCTCGACTATGACATTCCTATCGTCGTTCACATCCTTGGGCATCAAGAGCTTTTTCAAGTCTCTTTCAAGTCCCTCTTTATTCTTCTGCGCAGAAGACAGTTCTTCTTTTGCAAGCTCCCTGATCTCCTCATCTTCTTCCGACTTAAGGAGACCCTCTGAATCCTCTATGACCTTTTCATTGTCCTGCCAAGCCCTGTAGGCATTAATTATAGGAAGAAGCTCATTTTGCTGCTTCATAAGGTCTGTCAATGTCCCTGAATCAGATGTGACCGATGGATCAGACAGTCGCTGCATTATCTCTTCATATTTCAGTGCTAAAGCTTCCAGTTTTTCAAACATTTAATTACTCTCATATTCCCGGAATAGTCCCGGATCATCTCGACATCCAGATACCCTGCGTCTTCAAATATTCTCTTTACTTCCTCGCCCTGGTCATAACCGATCTCCAGAAAAATTCTTCCTTCCCTATTAAGATATTGAGCGGCGCTTCCAGCGATTACCCTATAGAAATCCAGCCCATCAAACCCGCCATCCAGGGCTATCCTCGGGTCATAGAGCCTCACCTCTTCCTGAAGGCTGTCTATATCATCTGTCCTGATATATGGAGGGTTGGAGATGATGTAATCGAATTTCCCTTCGATATTTTCAAACATATCCCCCTTTATGAGTACGGGAGAAAGCCCTAATTTCTCTGCATTCCTGGAAGAAAGCTCAAGTGCCTCATCTGAAATATCGCTTCCGACTCCATCTATCCCATTCTTGTACTTCATAATTGAAAGAAGGATACAGCCAGAGCCTACGCATAAGTCCAATACCCTGGATCCATCATCTATCACCCTCAGCGCCTCTTCCACCAGGAACTCAGTATCTATCCTCGGGATGAGGACGCGCGGGCAAACCAGGAATTCAAGTCCCATAAAATCAACGCTTCCGATAAGATGCTGAAGCGGCACCCTTCCTGCCCTTTTCTCGATCAAGAGGCTATAGATTTCCTGCTCCCTATCCGTTAGATCTTCCTCATCCCCATGAGAAAGGATGAAAGTCCTGTTCTTTCCTGTCACATGGGCGAGGAGCGA
The DNA here is from genome assembly GCA_017634175.1 of Lachnospiraceae bacterium. Classification (GTDB taxonomy): domain Bacteria; phylum Bacillota; class Clostridia; order Lachnospirales; family Lachnospiraceae; genus NK4A144. The sequence continues at coordinate 3,037 of JAGBNY010000094.1, read as the reverse complement.
GTAGGCGTCCACTTCAAAACACTCTATCCCGGAAGCTTCAAGCTCCTTTTCTCCGGACTTAAGAGCCTCCCTATAATTCATTTAAACTCCTCTTCCTGATACTTCTTCCAATCAAAGACCGCTTCTACGGACTGAATCCCAACTTCTATCATCTTGTCGTCCGGTTCCTTTGTGGTGAGGGCCTGCATCCATAGCCCGGGGGCCGACATAGCCCGAACCAGCGCATTATTGCTCCGCCCTGCCAGTCTGATAAGCTCATAGGCTATCCCGGCAACCACCGGCACCAATGCCACCCTCAATGCTGCCCTCGTAAGCGGATCAGGCGCCTTTATGAACGAAAAAAGGACAATGGACACCACCATCACATACAGCATAAAGCTCGTCCCGCATCTCCTATGCTCCTTTGAAGAGGCGCGGACATTCTCAATATTCAACGGATTCCCGGACTCTATGCAATTAATGCACTTATGCTCCGCTCCATGATACATGAATACCCTCTTTATGTCCTCTAATTGGGACACAGCAAGCACATAGCCAATAAAGATGAGTATCCTTAATCCCCCCTCCACAAGTGAAAGCAGCCTGCCTTCTCCAATAAGTCCTTTGAATAGGAGAGACATATAAAAAGGAAGTACCATGAAAAGCCCTACAGCCATCAAAATGGCTACCACCATAACCAAAGCCGATGAAAAGCTTCCTTTTTTACTATTTTCAATACCCTTCCCCTCTTCCTCGGCATAGACATCAGCAGAATAATTCAAGGTTTTCATCCCCAGGACCATGGAATCAATGAAGCTGAATATCCCCCTGATGAAAGGGATCTTGTAAATATAAGGAAACGGCAATATCCCCTTATATTCCCCGCTCTTGATGCGTATCTGCCCTTTAGGATCCCTGACGGCCACGGCATATTTCTCCTTATTACGCATCATCACGCCCTCCATCACGGCCTGGCCACCAATTCCCGAATAAGACATGCTGCAGCTTTCGCCCTGCTTCTCCATAAATCACCTCTCCAATGCCCGATCAGATCATGCTCGGCGGCCGCTTGACGGCTTTATCCCAACTGCTTTGCGTATCTTCACGCAGCAGATGCTTTCACTCATTGCCTGCCAATCGAGCAGGGGGAAAAGCCTCCCCTGCTCGATGATGAGTATTCGCCAAGGCGCCTGCCTTTCGTGCAAGCACTAGGCAGGCATTTTGGCTCATTGCCTACACAAAAAAGGAGGCCGACCGCCTCCTCTCTTTGTACTTCAAACTATTACTGACCCAATCCGTACTTTCTATTGAACTTATCAATTCTTCCATCGACCCGAGTAGCTTTCTGAGTACCGGTATAGAACGGATGGCACTTGGCGCATACTTCAACTCTGATCTCTTCCTTTGTGGACCCTGTCACGAAGGTATTGCCGCAGTTGCATATGACCTTTGCCTGGTAATACTTTGGATGAATATCTGCCTTCATAAATAATCCTTCCTTTCCTGTAGATTCCTAACCCACAGCTTCCATGGACATCATGTCCAACGCATACAAACTCATTAACTCTAACATATGTATACTGACATTTCAAGCTTTAAATAATAAAAATTTACTGATATAATTTATTATCTATATCTCAACATAATTCGGAGGTTTATTATATGTACAATGTAAGAAAGCTTACAGATGATATCTTTTGGTGCGGTTCCAACGACCACAGGACTCATCTTTTCGAGAATATCCACCCAATTCCACTAGGAGTTTCCTACAATGCCTATCTTTTAATTGACGAAAAGACCGTGCTCTTTGATACCGTTGATTGGTCAGCCTGCAGACAGATGATCGAGAATCTCGAATACTTGCTTCAAGGTAGGCCACTTGACTATCTCGTTGTGAATCATTTAGAGCCAGATCATGCCGCAAGCATGCAGGTCGTTTTAGACAAATGGCCCTCTGTCAAGGTCATTTCCACCAAAAAAGGCCTCCTTTTCGCTAACCAATTCGGCTTTGCCATGGACAAGATTGAGTGCATCACCGTAAAAGAGGGCGATAAGTATTCCTTCGGGAAGCACGAAGTCACCTTCGTTGAAGCCCCGATGGTCCATTGGCCGGAAGCTATGGTGACTTTGGACCTGACAAGCGGCGTCCTCTTCTCCGCAGACGCTTTCGGCGCCTTCATAGCCAATGACGGAAAGCTTTTCGCCGATGAAGTGAATTTTGAAAGGGACTATCTGGATGAAGCCAGGCGCTATCTCACGAATATAGTCGGTAAGTATGGGACCAGCGTACAGGCTCTCCTAGGCAAGGCGGCCAAGGTAATTGACAGCATCAAGATAATTGCCCCATTGCACGGACTTTGCTGGAGAAAAGACCTTATGTGGTTCATTGATAAGTACAACCATTGGTCTAAATATGTCCCCGAAGAAAAGGGAGTCCTCATCGTCTATGCCTCCATGTACGGCAATACGGAGTCAGCGGCTCAGGCCCTGGCCACTAAGCTTTGTGAAAAGGGAGTGACCAATGTAAAGGTCTGCGATGTGTCCAATACCCATGTTTCATACCTGATATCGGATACCTTCAAGTATTCCCACCTGGTCCTCTCTTCCGTCACCTACAACTTAAATATCTATCCACTAATGCATGACTTCCTGGATGAAATGAGGATGCTGAATGTCCAGAATCGGACAGTGGCTTTCATGGAGAATGGTACCTGGGCCATTAAGTCCGGCGAGCTTATGAGGAAATTCGTAGAAGAGAACTTGAAGAAAATGACGATATTAGATGAACAAGTGACAATCACCTCTTCTGCGGGAGCTGACAAGGAAGCGGACATAGAGAAGCTCGCTTCCGCAATCGCAGAGTCTCTTGATACGGTCTCTACCGAAGTTTGATTTTAGGCGGAGGGTCCCAAGACCCTCCGCCCTCTTTTTATGCCAATACCCCTCTGGCCTCTAGGACCCGGCTCCCATCCGGAGCCACTCCTACATCTATCAAGATCACGTTCCCTTCATCGACCTCACCTCTAAGGATAAGCTTCGCTGAGAGCGTCTCCACATG
>JAGBNY010000093.1 GCA_017634175.1 Lachnospiraceae bacterium | reverse complement strand
CTTTTATCGCTACAACAGTCCTGTTTATCTTAGCCATATATGACCTCCGTTTCCCTTTCGACACCGTCCATCATCTTATGATAACACTATATGAGAAGGATGCCATATACATATAATAAATATTTTATAAACTATTTATGTAAATTGTTTTAAAATTTATGCGTTTATCCTATGTCCATGATGTGCAACGGCTCGCTCGAGATCAGCTCCCGCCCCGGCGGCGGCACCTCAGTGACAATGCGCATCCCCCACGATTCCTGAATATTTACTTAGTATTTCACGCCCCAGACGCTTTCATTGTTCCCTGCGGCCGTGAACGCCATGACAGGGGTCCCCGCCTCGTCCACCTGCTTGCAGAAAACTCCCGAATATTCTGCATCGCCGATTTGTATACTCATATAGCAAGAGCCCGGCTCCATGCTCCATGCGCCCTCCCCATCTTCAGTGACAGCCTTCCCGTCCTCTGTGAGATAGATTATCGAGGGCTCCGCCACCTCGTCATCAATAGATGTGCCCTGATTAATATAATAATAACGCCCGACAACCTCATCCGTATCATACCCATTTTCAGATATGGTCTCTCCATTTGTGGCATAGGGCAGCAGGCAGGGCCAGCCCTCCTTATTCAGGAAATACTGCTTGGCTCTGGGAGAATGATACTCATCCTTACTTTCGAATCTGGTGTGATAGACCACATACCTCTTGCCATCATCGTCAATAAACGCTGAATTGTGCCCTGTCGCCATATAGGCAGTTTCCAGCGATGGCAGACGATAATTCCCAGATAGCTTGAGCCCAAAGGGCGAATGGTCCTGATCCTCCAATTCAGGATGTTTCCCGTTCATGTCGGTGTATTCCCCATCCACTGTATCTGATTTAAATACCCTTATCTGATATCCCCCATGCGCCGTGAGCGACCCGTAGGAGACAAATAAATAATAGGCTTTCGCTTCCTCGTCATAGAGAATATAGGGTCCCTCTATGGACTTGTGGCCGCCTCCCATGAGTTTCTTGCCATAGTAGGCATCGACGCCCGATTCCGAGACTGATGAGCCGGGATGGATTGCGAGCCCCGTCTTCGGGTCAAGCTCCAGCAGGTAGATGCCGCCTGACCATGAGCCATAGACCATCCAGAGCCTGTCGTCCTCATCGTAGAATACCGTTGGGTCTATCGCATTGGGATACTTCTCAAAGCAGTATTCACCGCTGACAGTATATCTGGCCTCTGCTTCCTTTGGTTCAACAAATCCGCCTATGTCCGTGCTCGCTATATCATCCGCATTTGCGACCCCGGAATAGACTATCGGAGCCACGTATTCGTATTTCCCGTCTATCGTATCGCATTGCAGCATGGCGATTTCAGATGCGTTCCAGGTCGAGGACAGGGAAACATACATCAGGTATTTACCCATCTCCTTATCATATATGACATCAGGGGCCCATACATGGGTCTCTCCGTCGTCCGTTGGCATATGAGAGGTCTTCCTCCCGGCATAGCGAAAAGCGTCCTCTGCCGCGTCATAGAGCCCGCCATAAATCTTATTGTCTGAAACGTACCCGTCAGCCACCCATTCCCAGGTCCGTAAGTTTTCGCTCTTCGCTGCCGTCATGTGGGAGCCGAAGATATAGTAGCCATTATCCTTATAGATCGACGGATCATGCACGGAGACGACTGCGTTCACGCTCCCAGTCTTAATAGAGCTTAAATCAACATTGAAATCCATGCCGCTCCTGTCCGTCTCCCCTGTCGCCTCAGCGGCCTCCGGAGAAGAATCCACCTCATTCTGGGTCACAGCATCCTGCGCAAAACCTGCCTCATCTGAATCCCCGATACCGCTATTCGCTGCCCCGCTGCCACTATTTGCGGTCCCGCTGTCGCTATTCACAGCACCGTTTCCATTACTTGCGGTCTCGCTGTCGCTATTCACAGTCCCGATATCGCTATCCGCAGTCCCGCTTCCGCTATTCGCTGCCCCGCTTCCGCAGCCCGCTAGAAGCCCAAGCACACTAAAAGCCAACGCAATAATTAATGACCCAATCCTAAATCTCATTTAATTTCCCCTCCACGAAAACAGAAGTATCTTCTAAACTGGGCTCTCCGCTGATTCCTCCAAAATCCCGGCAAGATAGCGCTGCAAAGGCATTGCTGAATCGCAGGGTCTTTTCCATGCCCCACCCTCTTAGAAGGCAGTACAGAAAGGCCCCATGGAAATTGTCCCCGGCCCCGGTCGTATCAACGATCCTTTCGCCCATTTCGTAAGCAGGCGCCTTAAAAAAACCCTTATCGCAGCAGGCAATGCTCCCCCTCTCCCCAAGAGTCACGGCCCCTATGGAAGCCCCGCAGTCCACAAAATATCTGCACGCTTCCTCGGGCTCCATCGAAAGCCTCTCCCTCACGGCTTTTTCATCCGGGATGAAGATATCGATCAACGGAAGTATCTCGTCCACCACTTCCTTGGAGGAATACGAAGAATCCACTGAAATCAAGGCTTCCGTATTCTCCCTGCAAAAACGGATAATTTCCGGCAGCCTCTGATCCGGAATCCCGCCAATGTGGATGCATTTCGTCTCCCTGAGAAGCCCCTTATCCAATAAGCCGCTCGAGAATGAGCCCATGCATCCCTCAGTATAGACTATGCACCGCTCCCCCGTTTTCTCCACGAGGATCACGCTGAAAGATGAGGCCTTTTCTGCAATCTCAATGATCTGACAGGGATCGAAGCCCTTCTTATCTATGGTTTCCCTAATGAACTTCGTCTCCTCGCAGTCCCATCCCACGGAAGTGATTAGCCCCGCCCTCCCGCCGAGCTTCTGAAAGGCTGACGCCGCCACGAAGGCGACCCCGCCGCAGGACTTTATTACCCTCTCGGCAAAGACCTTGGTATCGGAGGCGGGCCTGTCCCTCACCCCGATAAGCATGTCCATCGTCGTATTCCCAATAAACAAACATTCTGCCCTCATGCTCTTCCCTTCCCTTCTAATAATCTCGGCTTCTGAATTTATGTGTTTTTTACAAAAGCCATGTCCTCTTCACTCCCAGCCTCTTCCATTTTTTTCTCCAATGTCTTTTCGAGGATCGTGAAGGCAAGGATGAAAGTATCTCGGATAAGCAATATCAGCTCATTTATCCGGTCCTCATCATAAATATGTACCGAGGAATTCCGCTCCTTCAGCATTGCCAGCCATGCGGCAGAGTCATCCACGAATCCCGCTTTGTAGCCCATCTGCAATATTTCCCTAGGAGAGCCTGTCTGCGAATCGGCTCCATGAATACGCAGGACGGCCTGAAGAGCCTTCCATGCCAGCTCAAAAGTGAGATTGAACTGCCCAATAATTCCAGTCCGATAAATCTCATCCTCATTCGCCATTTCAAAATCTGCGCCCCGCAGCACATCGAGACACCGGGAAAAACTATCGACCTTTTTCATAGATTATTATCCCGTCCCTATCAATTTCTTTTTGCAATTCGTCGCTTATTCCCCTATCCAGCTCTACTATATCAAATGTGAGCAGAGTATGCGACTTTTCCTTGATCTTCCAGTAAAAGGAATCTGCGTCCCCGCCGCTTACAGCGATATCTATATCGCTTCTTTCCGCATTGTCCCCCCTCCCTCTGGAGCCAAACAATATTATCCTTTGGATACCGTGCATTTTCGCAAAATGAGCCACTTCATTCAAAAGCTTGCTCGGAATATTATACCTAATCTTTGCCTTCGTCCTCTGTCCCCATGAAATCAGGCGAGATCATCCTTACCAGTTCCCCCAAATCATCCCATATACAATCGGCATCGGAAGACCCCTCTGCATGAGCCTCTTCCGGCTCCTGCGATTTCAAACATTTTACCACCAATACATATAAGCCGTCAAATGTTCGCTTAGGGCTTTTCCCACGGAGGCTTGACGGCCTTATCGCAATCGAGCGGGGAGAAGCATCCCCTACTCGATTACGCTGTGCGTACATCTGGAAGCTGAAGCTGCCAAAGAAACAAGGCCGTCAAATGTCCGCTCGTGCTTTTCCTGCGGGGGCTTGACGGCCTTATCGCACAAAAAAGGCACTTGGGATGCCTTTTTCTCCCAAGTGCCTAAAATTAATCTTATATTGATTATCAATATCCCATTCCAGGTGCGCCGCCGGCGGGCATAGGAGGAGTGGGCTCCTTCTTGCTTGCAACGACTGCTTCCGTGGTAAGGAAGGTAGATGCGACAGAGGTTGCATTCTGAAGAGCGGAGCGTGTTACCTTGACAGGATCCAAGATACCAGACTTCACCATGTCCACGTACTCCTCTGTCAGAGCATCGAAGCCTGTGCCGACCGGGCTCTCCTTAACCTTATTAATGATAACAGCGCCCTCAAGGCCTGCATTCGCAGCGATATGATAGAGAGGATATTCAAGAGCCTTCTTCACTACCATCGCGCCTGTCTTCTCATCGCCCTCCAAAGTATCGATGAGCTTCTGCACATCCTTCTCAGCATGGATGTAGGCAGATCCGCCGCCGGCGATGATGCCCTCTTCCACGGCAGCCCTCGTAGCATTGAGAGCGTCCTCCATGCGGAGCTTCGCTTCCTTCATCTCAGTCTCAGTAGCGGCGCCGACACGGATGACAGCTACGCCGCCAGCGAGCTTCGCAAGCCTCTCCTGGAGCTTCTCCTTATCGAAGGAAGAAGTGGTGGACTCGATCTGAGCCTTGATCTGATTCGAACGAGCCTGGATTTCTTCCTTCTTTCCGCCGCCGTCTACGATCGTCGTATTGTCCTTTGTCACCTTGACGCTCTTAGCCTTGCCGAGGTCCTCAATCTGAGCATCCTTCAGCTCCAAGCCAACCTCAGAGGAGATGACCTTGCCGCCTGTGAGGATTGCGATATCCTGAAGCATATCCTTGCGCCTGTCGCCATAGCCAGGAGCCTTGACAGCGACAACATTGAAAATGCCACGGAGCTTATTCACGATCAAGGTCGTAAGAGCCTCGCCATCCACGTCCTCAGCGATGATTAAGAGCTGTTTCCCGCTCTTCACAATCTGATCCAAGAGAGGCAGGATGTCATTCACAGTAGAAATCTTCTTATCATAGATCAGGATATATGGATCCTCCAGATTGGCCTCCATCTTATCCATGTCTGTGCACATATATGCGGAAACATATCCGCGGTCGAATTGCATTCCTTCGACGAGATCCAGCTCTGTCTGCATGGTCTTGGACTCTTCGATCGTGATGACGCCATCCTTTGATACCTTATCCATGGCATCGGACACCATCACTCCAACTTCATCGCTGCCAGCAGAGATAGCTGCGACCTTTGCGATATGATCCTTGCTGGAAACCTTGGAACTCATCTTCTTGATGGACTCGACGGCCGCCTCGCAGGCCTTCTTCATGCCCTTTCTGAGGATGATAGGATTCGCGCCAGCTTCGAGGTTCTTCATGCCCTCATTTATCATGGCCTGAGCCAGGACTGTAGCTGTGGTAGTACCATCACCAGCGACATCGTTCGTCTTTGTCGCGACTTCCTTCACGATCTGGGCACCCATGTTTTCGAAAGCATCCTCAAGCTCGATTTCCTTTGCGATCGTCACGCCGTCATTCGCAATGAGGGGAGTACCATAAGACTTATCGAGGACCACGTTCCTGCCCTTGGGTCCAAGGGTCACGCTAACTGTATCTGCAAGCTGATCTACGCCAGCCTTAAGTGCCGCTCTGGCTTCTGTGCCATATTTGATTTCTTTTGCCATTTTATAATGCCTCCTGATATGTATAGCCGCAAGATGCGGCCTCAAAATCTATTTGCCTTAAAAATAGTAACTATAGTTACCGCTCCCACACCTCGCACAACTTCGATTGCTTAAATAAACCATGAATTAAACTTTGCGCAGCTTGAGAGAGGTTGCCCTGAATAATTCTACCTGTACGGTTGGAATCGCCTTACGGCACTTCCAACCACCCACAAAAGACTCGCAAACCAAGCGATTATCAATCACTCTTGGCTATTATTCAATGACCGCAAGTATATCGCTCTGTCTCACGATGATGACCTTGTCGTCCTTATTGTCCTTCTCGATCTCAGTCCCTGCGTACTTGGAATAGATAACCTTCTGCCCTACGCTGACTTCCATCTTCACTTCTTTGCCATCTACCATTCCGCCAGGCCCCACAGCGATGATCTCAGCCTGCTGCGGCTTTTCCTTTTCCTTGCCAGGAATCACGATTCCTGATGCGGTAGTCTCTTCAGCTTCAATAGGTTTAAGTACAACTCTGTCACCCAAAGGTCTAATTGTCATTTTAATGCCTCCTCTTTCTGTCTCATTTAGGTTTGCTAGCACTCATTTGCATTGAGTGCTAACTTCTGAGTGTTAATATAATATTTTAGCCAATATATATCAACTTCCAAATTCGCTTAAATTCAATACAAATACTCACTTTTTCTCGTTTTATGTCGTTTTATCTCTATTAATCTCTCTTTATTGAAATTAATTATTGAAAATAAACAACCTCTTCCTCTGGCTTCGGGGCCCATTGCACGGACTCAGCAATCAGGAAGGGCGCATCCTGCTCCAGTTCTTCATTATACTTCGAAGCAACCTTAGCATTCACCATGACAAAGCTCCTATCTTCCAGGGATTTGGCCCCCTCGAACTTGCATGGGAAGCCCACGAACTGTATGTCCGCTGCGCAGCAGGTCATCGCGAATCTGCCCGGCACGAAGATATCCTTTCTGTTTCCCGGAAAATCTGCCCCCGGCTTATAGACCATCCCCTTGAAAGAGACTGTCTTCCCCTCATAATTCTGCAAATTGTCGAAAGCATCCAGATACCAGATGCCAAAATCATCATCTTCGATTTTGATCACGGGGGCATTTATGTCATAGGGCAGCTCTTCCTTGACGTCATTATTTATTTCCCCATTCTGCATCTCGAAAACCACCTGGGCTCTGCGATTCTTGGCCCTGGCAGTCCTCTTGAAAGAAGCCAGGTCCATTTCATCGCTGCAGCGGTTGAAGAGGATCAGGTCGGCATAGGTGAATTGGTTCAGCATCATCATCTTCATATTGGCGAGATACTGCTCATAGGTCCCGGCATCCACGGTCGCGATGCACTCTACCACTTCCCAGCCCTCCGGCATGGCTTCCATCACCTTGTCGATGTCCCAGGTTCCATTGTATTCCACCACTACTCTGTCCGGTAGTTCGGTCTCATCGATTCTTAAGAACCTTTCTATGGTCACTTCCTCTTCGCTATCAATATTTATGAGGGTGAACTTATTCTTTTTTAGCGTCTCTTGATCGATTTCCTCGATTCCCTCTTCGCATACCAGGTAGACAGTTTTTTTACCGTCCATGAATTGACCCTCAGAGAGCGTCTCTTTCAAAAAGCTGGTCTTGCCGCTCTCCAGGAAACCCGTGAAAAGGTAGAACAGGACCTCCCTCTTTTTTCGCTTCATGTTCCATTCCCTCCAGAATCAAAGCCCGAATAGCTTGGAGACCGCATCTTCCTTAAGCTCCGCTCCAATCACGCAAATGCGGCCTGTATAATCCGGGGAACCGTCCCGAATCTCATACTCGCCCGGAGTCAGATCGAAGTGGAGCCACTTATCAGAGCCCTCTTCAGGCACATAGCCCTTCGCTCTGAGGATTGTGCCGTATTCGTTATCTTCTTCCTTGGAGAGACTCTTAAGAATATTCTCAAGGCTGTCCCTGGTGAATTTATGCGCTGTCTCCTGCCCCCAGCTTGTGAATACTTCATCAGCGTCAT
>JAGBNY010000092.1 GCA_017634175.1 Lachnospiraceae bacterium | reverse complement strand
TGAGTCCCTCTTTTCGGGCTAAGTCCCTGGAGGTCTGTATGGCTTCCTCGTCGGTCACTATGTAGATATCGTCATAGATATCCTGATTCAAATTCGCCGGGATGATCCCGTCCCCGATCCCCATCTGCAGATGGGTGCCGATATTTCCGCCCGCGAGGATCGCGGCATTCTCCGGCTCCACGGCCCAGATCTCTATATCCGGGTAGAGGGCCTTCAGGACGGCCCCGATCCCGCTGATCGTGCCGCCGGTCCCTATGCCGGAGCAGAAGCCGTGGATCTCGCCGGCCACCTGCTCTATGATTTCAAGCGCGGTGTGGCACTTATGCGCCTGCGGATTCGCGGGATTCTCGAATTGCTGGGGGATATAGACCCTCGGGTCCCGATCCTTCATCCGAAGGGCGGTTTGCAGGCACTCATCCATGCACTTGCCAATGTCGCCGTCATCGTGTATCAGTATCACCTCTGCGCCGTAATGCCGGACCAAGAAGCGGCGCTCCTCGCTCACGCTGTCGGGCATGATTATCCTGGTCTCGTACCCCTTTACCGCACCTATCAGCGCGAGTCCAATTCCCTGGTTTCCGCTGGTAGGCTCGACTATGATGGTGTCCGCCTTTATCAGCCCCGCCCGCTCTGCCTCGCAGATCATGTTGTATGCTGTCCTGGTCTTGATGGAGCCGCCCACGTTCAGCCCCTCGTATTTGACGAGCACCTCTGCCGAGCCCGGCTTATTCATGCGGTTCAGCCTGATCATGGGCGTATTCCCGATGCAGTCCAGAATGTTTTCGTGAACCATTTCGCTTCCTCTTGAAAAAATGCAGACTGCAGGCCGACGCAAAATCGTCAACCCTGCCCCAAAGAAGACTCGCCGCTTTCGCGGACTGTTTGCTTAGTTTTGTGGGGGCAGTCTAAAAAATTGAATGAATTCTTATAAAAAAATACAGAATAAATATAAATTATAACAGAAATTATGGCTAATAGCAAGGATTTTGGGGGAGAATCTTGCTTTATCGAAGGATTGAGTTTATACTTTGAACGTTTGCAACTATTCAGGCAGTTCTGCTCGCTTGCCGCGCTGAACGTATGAAAACAAAGGTCTTTTGGCATTCGGGTAAACGCGCAAGGCGCGATTTTAATTGCCGAATGTGCCGTAACTATTCAGAATGAATAGTTACTAACGTTTGTTTTTTCTTAAGCGGGCTGCGAAGCCGGAGCGCGGGGACGGATCTGCTCAGGCGTTGTCTTAGTATGTACACTGGGGGCTGATATGAAGAAGAGAAGCATAAGGGAATGGGTGGTTAGGGCGGCGATCCTGATGGTGGGTCTGACTATCGCCCATCTGGGAGTGACATTTTTCCTGCTGTCAGACCTGGGCGCCGATTCCTTTAATGTCTTGGTGCAGGGGGTATTCAGATCCCTTTCAGGCGCGGCCGGGTCCGGCATCCTGACTCACGGGCGGACCCACATCCTGGTCAGCATATTGATTTGGATAATACTATCCTTCATAGACCGCTCCTATATAAAGATTGGGACGGTTCTCTGCATGGTCTGCGGGGGCCCGATCATTGATTTCTTCACCTGGGTCCTGACTCCGGTCACGAGCTCCTATCAATCCATCCCGGGGAGGGTCGTCATGCTTTGCCTGGGCTGCGTGATCCTGGCCTATGGCATGACGATAGTTATAAAGTCCGATGCCGGGACCGGGCTCAATGACCTGGTCTCGGTCGTGGCCTCTGATAAACTGAAGACCCGCTTCGGGATCACCAAATTGGTCGTGGATGCGGCCTTCACCCTGACTGGCTACCTGCTCGGAGGCAAGGTCGGGGCCGGCACCCTCGTTTCGATAGCCCTTATCGGCCCCGTGGCAGAGGTCTTTCTTCCAATAAATGAAAAATTGGTGAACAAGGCGCTTTCGCGCTTCAAGGTGGGGTGAAATCTCAGGGGGTTCCATATAGTTGCCACTTGATAATCATTCTGGAAATGTGATATAATAAAAAATCTGTATGCTTTTTTTGATGCGCTCGGCCGATCGAGACACAGGCGCTGAAGCGCTGTTTGCCGCGCATTGAGCATAATTTCATAGCCCAAGGAGAAGGTAATTTTCGCATGAGTTTACTTGAGAAGATATTTGGTACGCATAGTGAAAGGGAGTTGAAACGGATTCAGCCCCTGGTAGATTCGATCCTGAGCAAGAGAGACGAGATGATGGCTCTGAGCGACGAGGACCTGAAGGCGAGGACGAAGGAATTCAAAAAGCGGCTCTCTGAGGGCGCTACATTGGACGATATCTTGCCGGATGCCTATGCTACCGTGAGGGAGGCCGCGAGAAGAGTCCTGAATATGGAACACTTCCCGGTACAGGTCCAGGGCGGCATCATCCTGCACCAGGGCAGGATAGCCGAGATGCGTACCGGTGAGGGAAAGACCCTGGTTTCGACCCTCCCCGCGTATTTGAATGCGCTTAAGGGAGAGGGCGTCCACATAGTCACGGTCAATGACTACCTTGCGAAGCGTGACGCGGAGTGGATGGGGCAGATCCATGAATTTCTGGGGCTCACGGTCGGCGTCGTCCTGAACGGGATGAAGTCCGAAGAAAGGCAGGCTCAGTACGGCTGCGACATCACCTATGTCACGAATAACGAGCTGGGATTCGACTATCTGCGTGACAACATGGTCATTTACAAGAATCAGCTAGTCCTGCGGGGGCTGAAGTACTGCATTATCGACGAGGTGGACTCGGTGCTGATAGACGAGGCCCGCACGCCCCTCATCATTTCCGGCCAGAGCGGCAAATCTACCGCGATCTACCAGGCCTGCGATATCCTCGCTTCTCAGATGGAGAGGGGGGAGGCGTCCAGCGACGAGCTCACGAAGATGGATGCGATAATGGGACTCGAAATCGAGGAGACCGGGGACTTCATCGTGAACGAGAAGGACAAGGTGGTCAACCTCACGGCGCAGGGCGTGACTAAAGTAGAGCAATTCTTCCATATCGAGAATCTTGCGGATCCGCAAAATCTTGAAATCCAACACTGTATCATTTTGGCTTTGAGAGCGCGCAATTTAATGTTCCGTGATAAGGACTATATCGTGAAGGACGACCAGGTCCTGATAGTCGATGAATTCACGGGCCGGGTCATGCCCGGGAGACGTTATTCGGACGGGCTCCACCAGGCGATAGAGGCCAAGGAGCATGTCAAGGTCAAGCGGGAGAGCAAGACCCTGGCCACGATCACCTTCCAGAATTTTTTCAATAAGTTCGAGAAGAAGGCGGGGATGACCGGTACCGCCGCCACGGAGGAGAGGGAATTCCGTGAGATCTATGGAATGGACGTAATCACGATCCCTACGAATAAGCCGATCGCGAGGCAGGACCTGCAGGATGCGGTGTTCAAGACCAGGAAAGAGAAACTGAATGCCATCTGCGATGAGATAGAGAAAGTCCACGCAACGGGACAGCCGATTCTAGTAGGCACGATTTCTATAGAGGCCTCGGAGGAGCTTTCGGGCCTATTGAAGAAGAGGGGAATCCCGCACAACGTACTTAACGCCAAGTTCCATGAATTGGAGGCGGAGATAGTCGCGGCGGCCGGCATACATGGGGCTGTCACCATAGCCACGAATATGGCCGGCCGAGGCACGGATATCAAGCTGGACGAGGAAGCCAAGGCGGCGGGGGGACTCATGATCATAGGCACGGAGCGGCATGAGTCCAGACGAATAGACAATCAGCTAAGAGGTAGGTCCGGCCGTCAAGGGGACCCGGGCGTATCGAGGTTCTATATTTCCCTGGAGGACGACCTCATGAGGCTCTTCGGCTCAGACAGGCTAATGGCCATCTTCGAGGCCATGAATATCCCGGAGGGAGAGCAGATCGAGCACAACATGCTCACGAAGGCGATTGAGAGGGCCCAGAAGAAGATAGAGGACAATAACTTCGGCATAAGGAAGAACCTCCTGGACTACGACGCGGTCAATAATGACCAGAGGGAGATCATCTATGCTGAGAGGAGCAAGGTCCTGGACGGCGAGAGCATGAGGGATGCGATCTATAATATGATCACCGAGACCGTTGAAAGCACCGTCGAGATGGTCATAGGGGAGTATCAGAAACAGGAGGATTGGGACCTGCAGGAGCTGAACTCGGTGCTCTTGCCGATCATCCCGATTGAGAATATCAAGACCCCGGACGTGAAGGGGATGAACAGGAACGAGCTCAAGCACTTCATCAAGGAGAGGGCGGTGAAGCTCTATGAGGCCAAGGAGGCGGAGTTCCCGGAGCCGGAGCAGCTCCGCGAGGTAGAGAGGGTCGTCCTCCTAAAGGTGATAGACCAGAAATGGATGGACCACATAGACGACATGGAGCAGCTCCGCCAGGGCATAGGACTCCAGGCTTTCGGACAGAAGGACCCGGTAGTAGAGTACCGTACATCGGGCTTCGAGATGTTTGATGCAATGGTGAATAGCATTAGGGAGGATACCGTCCGGATGCTCTACCACGTCCGCATCGAGCAGAAAATAGAGAGGGAGCAGGTAGCGAAGCCGATCGCGACCAATAAGGACGATTCCGCAGTTAAGGGGCCAAAGAAGAGGGAAGAGAAGAAGGTGTACCCGAATGACCCCTGCCCCTGCGGCAGCGGGCTTAAGTACAAGAACTGCCATGGAAAGAAAGGCGCTTAAATATGCTTGAACTTGACAATTTAAAGCTGGAGCTGGAGAGCTATCGGCAGCCCTTGAAGAACCTGCACGATTCATTGGATCTCGACAATAAGATTAATCGCATAGATGAATTGAATCACTTGATGGAGGAGCCCGATTTCTGGACCGACCCCCAAAAGAGCACTAAGCAGTCCAAGGAACTGGGCTCATTAAAGGAGGACGTCTCCACCTATCAAAAGCTGGAATCCAGCTTCGAGGACATGTTCGGCCTCATAGAGCTTGCGAACGAAGAGGGCGATTCCTCAATGGTGGATGAGATCAAGAGTGAGTATTCGGACTTCAAGGAGAATTATGAGAAGATAAGGCTGAAGACCCTGCTCTCTGAGGAATATGATAATTCCAATGCGATCTTGAGGCTGAATGCCGGAGCCGGGGGCACTGAGTCCTGTGACTGGTGCAATATGCTCTTCCGTATGTACAATAGATGGGCCGAGCGGCATGGATTCAGCGTGGATGTCTTAGATGTTTTGGATGGGGACGAGGCGGGAATAAAGAATGCCACCTTCCAGATAAATGGCGAGAACGCCTATGGATACCTGAAATCCGAGAAGGGAGTCCATAGGTTGGTACGGATTTCCCCCTTCAATGCCCAGGGGAAGAGGCAGACTTCCTTCGTGTCCTGCGAGGTCATGCCTGAGCTGGACAGCAATATCGAGGTGGAGATACGGCCGGAGGACATCAGGATCGATACCTACAGGTCGTCCGGAGCCGGAGGCCAGCACATAAATAAGACCTCCTCAGCCATCAGGATCACCCACTATCCCACAGGGATAGTCGTCACCTGCCAGAACGAGAGATCGCAGTTCCAAAATAAGGACAAGGCGATGGAGATCCTGAAGTCCAGGCTCTTCATCCTGGCCCAGGAAGAGGAAGAGGCCAAGAGAAGCGGGATTCGTGGGGAGACAAAGGACATTGCTTGGGGCTCGCAGATCAGGTCCTATTTCCTGCAGCCCTACCAGTTGATAAAAGACCTGAGAACGGGATGCGAAGTGACGCAGGCAGACAGCGTCCTGGATGGGGGGATCGACCCCTTCATAGATGCCTATTTGATATGGAAGGCTAATGGGGGCAAGATGCCGGAGAATGTGGAAAACGAGTAAAAAAGTTTTGTGAGGCGTTGGCAGGGGTTTTGAATCCTTACGGAAATGAGTAAAGGCGGTAGACAAATGGCGGATATTGCAGTAATGGGCTACGGGACCGTGGGTTCTGGAGTCGTGAAGGTGTTGGAGACGAATAAGTCCCTCATAGGGAGAAGAGCGGGACAGGAGATTTTTGTAAAGTATGTCCTGGATCTCCGGGATTTCCCGGGGGACCCGATTGAAAAAAAGATAACCCATCGTTTCGAGGACATTCTGGAGGACGCCTCCATTTCAGTAGTAGTGGAGGTCATGGGGGGACTCAAACCGGCCTATGATTTCACCAGACGCGCGCTGGAAGCGGGAAAGAGCGTCTGCACCTCGAATAAGGAATTGGTCGCGACCCATGGACAGGAGCTGATCGAGATAGCTAAGAAGAATAACGTGAATTATCTCTTTGAGGCCAGTTGCGGCGGCGGGATCCCGATTATACGTCCCTTGAATAGTTCTTTGACGGCAGAGGACATTGATGAGATTTCAGGCATCTTGAATGGCACCACGAATTACATCTTGACTGAGATGAGCGAGAAGGGCTCGGACTTTGAGACTGCCCTGAAAGAGGCGCAGGAACTGGGATATGCCGAGCGAAATCCGGAGGCGGACGTGGAGGGATACGATGCCTGCCGGAAGATCGCCATCCTCTCATCCCTGGCCTTTGGGCGCACTGTCCGCTACGAGGACGTATATACGGAGGGAATCACTAAGATTACGCCCCTGGACATCGCCTATGCGAAGAAGATGGACATGGTCATAAAGCTGGTGGCTTCGGGCTTCAAGACTGGGGAGGGCGGCACAAAGTACAATTGCCTGGTCTCTCCTTTCATGATAGGTTTTTCCCATCCCTTATCCAGAGTGAACGGGGTATTCAATGCGGTCTTCGTCCATGGGAACACCCTCGGGGACTCGATGTTTTATGGGAGCGGAGCGGGCAGCCTTCCCACGGCCTCTGCGGTAGTGGGAGACGTGGTGGACTGCGTGAGGCACTTGGGGAAGACAATAACCATTATTTGGGACAGTGAGAAGCTGGTTCTTTCGGACATCAAGACCGTTTCCAGGAGCTTCTTCTTAAGAGTCCCGTCAAAAGACCTCGACAGGGCTAAGGAGCTTTTCCCTGTTAAGGAAGTAATAAGGCTGGACTCTTCATCGGATGAAGTTGGGATTGTGACGGATGTGATCAGCGAGGAAGCCTTTGAGAGGGCTGCGAATAGCCTCGGGACCGTGATTTCACGGATAAGGATTGCGATCTAAGGGGCTTCAGGGGCTGAAAGCACTGTTACGCTTCCAGCCGTACAGGCAGAACTGGAGCCTGCGTTTTAAGGAGATTTTTTGAAATGTTGACAGTTAAGAAATTCGGCGGGACCTCGGTAGCTGATAAGGAGAGGATATATAATGTTGCCCGCAGATGCGAAAAGGCATATAGGAGGGGAGAGAGCCTGATCGTGGTCCTGTCGGCCATGGGGAAGCAGACCGATGTCCTCATAGATATGGCGAAAGAGATCAACCCGAATCCGCCAAAGAGGGAGCTGGACATGCTGCTGACTACGGGCGAGCAGACCTCGGTGGCTCTTCTGGCAATGGCTTTCGATGCCATGGGTATCCCGTCGATCTCCCTCAATGCCTATCAGGTGGCAATGCATACGACCCGTGTCCATGGGAATGCCAGGCTGAAGAGGATAGATACGGACAGGATCTCCCATGAGCTGGAAGCCAAGAGGATAGTCATAGTGACCGGCTTCCAGGGTGTGAATAAGTACGATGATTATACCACTCTCGGGAGGGGCGGGTCGGACACCACGGCGGTGGCACTGGCCGCGGCCATGCATGCGGATGTCTGCGAGATCTATACTGATGTGGACGGGGTCTATACGGCGGATCCCAGGATAGTGAAGAAGGCCCGGAAGATGAAGGAGATCTCCTACGATGAGATGCTGGATCTCGCGACGCTCGGGGCCGGGGTGCTTCACAATCGCTCCGTGGAGCTTGCGAAGAAGTACAGCGTGCCGTTGGTGGTCAGGTCCAGCTTGAATGATTCTGAAGGGACAGTTATAAAGGAGGCGACAAAGGTGGAAGGTATGCTCGTTAGCGGGGTGGCTGCGGAGAAGAATGCCACTCGTATATCGGTTATTGGACTTGAGGACAAGCCTGGAGTAGCTTTCCGGCTTTTCGACCTCATAGCGAGGGCTCAGATCAATGTGGACATGATACTTCAGTCCATAGGGAGGGACGGGAGCAAGGATATCTCCTTCACGGTCCCGGAGGACGTGGCGGATGAGGCGATCAAGATCCTGGAGGACAACAAGGCCTCTCTGGGAGCTGACAAGATCGACTTCAATAAGAACGTGGCCAAGGTCTCCATCGTGGGGACCGGCATGATGAGCGCGCCCGGCGTGGCGGCCAGGATGTTTGAGTGCCTCTATAATTCAAGGATCAATATCAATATGATCTCCACATCAGAGATCCGCGTCACCGTGCTAATAAACGAAAAGGACACGGAGAGAGCCATGATAGCGATCCACGATGAGTTCGGGCTGGAGGACTGAGAATCGCAAAAAATAAGCAGGGGATTATCCCCTGCTTATTTTTTATGCGATAAGGTCGACAAGCGGCCGCCGAGCAGGCCCTAAGCGGACATTTGTCGGCTAAGTACATCGAGCGGTTTGCCGCGAGATGTACGCATCGCGTAATCGAGTAGGGGACGCTTTTCCCCCTACTCGATTTGAGTAAAGGCTTGTGGGATCGAATCGGACGCAAGGCTGCGGCAACAAACAATCTTCATGAAAGAAACCTGAAATTGAAGACGGGGGAATTGACAAAGGATAAAGTATATAGTATCATTTAGGTATCAAATGATACCTACACAGAGGGAGCGAAATTGGCTGACGGGACAAAAGCACGCATAGAGTCGGAATTAGAAGTCAAAGCTTATATTCAGGATCTGAAATATGCTTTAAATAATGGAGCACATATTAATTTTCAGGCACATAGACGTGTTGATGAGGACAGAGAAGAGAAGTATACGAATCAGTACACCGTAAATAAGTTGTTTCCAGATGAGAACCCTGTGGATGCTTTGAAAAGAGAATTGTTGACTCTTACTGTAGAAGATTATATGCAGACTGTAAAAGATCTGCGCTTTCCGAATAGAAGCGAAATGCGAGAATTTGGTAAAGTCTATAATAGCAACGAAGACGTATATATCAAGATTCGAGTAGAGCTGTTAGGACAGTATGGTAATACTACAACTTTTATAATGTCATTTCATTTTGCGGAAAAATCCTTTACACCTGATATGTTTCCATATCGGAAGAAATAAGGGAGGTGCTTTCATGGATATGAAGATTTTAAAAAGTGAGAAGATGCTTTGCACATGCTGTATGGAAGAACATGAGGTTAAAACTGTTCAGATTAAGGAACAAGCAACCTTTAAGGATAGAATAGTTAATTATGAGGCCTCATATATGTATTGCGATGTTGCAGATGAGCTTTATATGGATGAGCATCAAATGCAGGATAATGATATAAAGATGAAGAATGTGTATCGAAGAGCGGAAGGTCTTTTAACATCAGAAGACATTTGCAATATTCGCGGTAAATATGGTATTACCCAGAGAGATCTATGTACATTGCTTGGATGGGGTGGTAAGACCATAACACGATATGAGAGTCATCAAGTTCAAGACAAGGCGCATGATACAATCTTAAAAAAACTGGATCGGGATCCAGAATGGTTTTTGTCACTGCTAAAAGAGGCAAAAGGAAGTCTGACGGAGGAAGCCTATCAGAAATACTTGAATGCTGCGACTTTACTGTTTGAGTCAGATCAGGATTTGTATCTAAGAAAAGCCATTGAAGCGAGCTATGCAAGGTTTCAGGGTAAC
>JAGBNY010000011.1 GCA_017634175.1 Lachnospiraceae bacterium | reverse complement strand
GGTTTGGTTCTTTCAAATTTAGCTTTTCCCATTACAGTTTTCCTCCTTAAGAAAACAAAATCATATAGGTCTCCGAGCTGATTTATGTTGATCGGTTCGGAAAGTCATTATAAAATATAATTGAATTTGTGTTTATTTATTATTCAGCACCTTGTCAGCTACGTTTTTCGGTACCTGCTCATAGTGATCGAAGAACATGGAATAATTTCCTCTGCCCTGGGTGCGGCTTCTGAGATCCGTTGCGTAGCCGAACATCTCTGCGAGAGGCACGAAAGCCCTAACCATCTTGCCGCCGCCGATATCCTCCATGCCATCGACTCTTCCTCTGCGGGAATTCATGTCTCCGATGACATCGCCCATATACTCCTCGGGCATAGTCACCTCGACCTTCATGATAGGCTCCAAGAGGACGGAATTGGCTTTTTGCATGGCTTCCTTCATGGCCATGGAACCTGCTATATGGAAAGCCATTTCGGATGAGTCCACTTCATGATATGAACCATCGTAACATGTAGCATGGACGCCAACTACAGGATATCCTCCAAGCACGCCTGTATGCATGGCTTCCTGGATACCGCTGTCTATAGCGGGGATATATTCCTTCGGGATAGCTCCGCCAACGACCTTATTCTCGAATAGATACTCGGATTCGTCATTAATATCCAAAGGCTCGAAGATGACCTTGCAATGCCCGTACTGTCCGCGTCCGCCAGACTGACGGATGTACTTGCCCTCGATATCGACCTTTTTCGTGATGGCTTCCTTATATGCGACCTGGGGAGCACCGACATTCGCTTCCACGTTGAATTCACGAAGAAGCCTGTCTACTATGATTTCCAAATGAAGCTCGCCCATTCCGGCAATGATTGTCTGACCGGTCTCTTCATTGGTATGAGCCTTGAAGGTAGGATCTTCCTCAGCCAGCTTTGAAAGAGCTTCGCCTAGCTTGCCCTGGCCAGCCTTTGTCTTGGGCTCAATAGCGAGCTCTATAACGGGATCCGGGAATTCCATGGATTCCAGGATTACCGGACGCTTCTCATCGCAGATGGTATCACCTGTGGTAGTAAGCTTGAAGCCGACTGCCGCGGCTATATCTCCGGCATAGACTGTCTCCAGCTCTGTACGCTTATTGGCGTGCATCTGAAGGATTCGGCCGACCCTTTCCTTTTTATTCTTTGTAGAATTCAGTACATAGGAGCCTGATGAAATCTTACCCGCATAGACACGGAAATAAGCCAGTTTTCCTACGAAAGGATCAGCCATTATCTTGAAAGCAAGAGCGGCGAAAGGCTCATCGTCAGAGGATTTCACGGTAATCGGATTTCCATCCAGATCCGTGCCCTCTGCATCCGCAATGTCCGTAGGAGCGGGGAGATACTCGATGACTCCATCCAGGAGCTTCTGCACTCCCTTGTTCTTATATGCAGAGCCCGCAAATACGGGAATCGCCCTACATTCGATCGTGGCCGTCCTCAGCGCCTTCTTCAGCGCATCAATCTCAGGAACCTTATCTTCGAGATACATTTCCATGAGATCGTCGTCCAGCTCACAGATCTTTTCAAGGGTCTCAGTATGATAGAGCTCCGCATCATCCTTCATATCATCAGGGATGTCTTTGACCTCTACCTCTGTCCCCTTTTCATCGTCATAATAATATGCCTTCATTTCCAGCAGATCAATGACGCCTGCAAAAGTGCTTTCCTTGCCGATAGGAATGGTCATCATAATGGCGTTCTTGCCCAGCCTGTTCCTTATCTGCTCTACAGCACCGTAATAATCTGCACCGAGGGTATCCATCTTGTTGATGAATGCCATTCTTGGTACATTGAATCCGTCGGCCTGACGCCACACATTTTCGGACTGAGGCTCCACGCCATTCTTTGCGCAGAATACGCCAACAGCACCGTCCAGCACACGAAGGGAACGCTCAACTTCAACAGTGAAGTCCACGTGTCCCGGAGTGTCGATAATATTGATACGATGCTCCGGAGCCCCTTTCTTCGGCTTTGCATTCTCTTCCAGCGTCCAATGGCAGGTGGTGGCGGCAGAAGTGATCGTTATTCCTCTCTCCTGCTCCTGGGCCATCCAGTCCATTGTGGCCGTACCGTCGTGAGTCTCACCTATCTTGTAATTCACGCCCGTATAGAACAGGATTCTCTCTGTAAGAGTCGTCTTTCCTGCATCGATATGAGCCATGATACCAATATTCCTGGTGTGCTCAAGAGGGTATTCTCTACCTTTGCTATTACCCATTGTTTTTTCTTTTTCTCCTCTGAAACGACAGGATTAGAACCTGTAGTGGGCAAAGGCCTTATTGGCGTCTGCCATCCTGTGCATTTCTTCTTTCCTCTTGACAGAGGCACCAGTATTATTCGAAGCGTCCAATATCTCGTTCGCAAGACGGTCTATCATCGTCTTCTCAGAACGATTCCTGGAAAACTGAGTGAGCCATCTGAGTCCCAAAGTCTGCCTTCTGTCTGGTCTGACCTCTATAGGCACTTGATATGTGGCGCCTCCGATACGTCTTGCCTTGACCTCCAGCGCAGGCATTACGTTATTCAGCGCCGCTTCGAATACGCTAAGGGCCGGTTTTCCGGCCTTATCCTCAACCTTCTGGAATGCCCCGTATACAATCTTCTGAGCAATGCCCTTCTTGCCATCAAGCATGATATTGTTGATGAGCTTTGTCACAATCTTGCTCTTATATACGGGATCCGGAAGGACATCTCTCTTTGCTATATGTCCTTTACGTGGCACGTTTCTTCCCTCCTAAAACATGAGCTATCTGCTCACAGGTACTCAAAGGGTTAATAAACCCAATGTTCGTGCTGAATCAATCATTAAAAGTGAAACTTAGGGTATATTGTCACTGAGCATAAGTCCAATGAACAACCCTTAGATCATCCAACACTCAACACCTTACCTATTCACAGTAAAAGCAGCCCTTTTTAATATAATCAGCTCTTTGCCTTCTTTGGCCGCTTTGCGCCATACTTTGAACGCGCCTGCATCCTGTTTGCTACGCCCGCTGTATCCAGTGTACCGCGGATGATGTGGTATCTCGTACCAGGCAGGTCCTTGACACGGCCTCCGCGGATAAGCACAACACTGTGTTCCTGAAGATTGTGTCCCTCTCCCGGGATATAGCTCGTGACTTCTATACCATTTGAGAGACGCACACGGGCAATCTTCCGCAGAGCTGAGTTGGGCTTCTTAGGAGTGGCGGTCTTTACAGCAGTACAAACTCCTCTTTTCTGCGGAGAAAGCGTGCCTGTTGCTTTCTTCTGAAGAGAATTGAATCCTCTTTGCAGAGCCGGGGAATTGGACTTTTTGACCGATGTCTCTCTGCCCTTCCTCACCAATTGGTTAAATGTCGGCATCCAAGTTTCACCTCTTTTCTTTTTAGATTTTTGCCTTTTTTGGCAAAGTGATAGCGTGTTCTTATTAGGAGATAATACACCCTCTAAAAACACGCTTCAACATTTTAAATCTATTAAATTAGGTTGTCAATCGTCAAAATAGACAAAATTTTAATCAAGTGACATGACTTCAGATTCGCTGCTGACAGAGCGTGCCTCCTGCTCTGCGGCCAGGATGGCCATCATTTCTTCATCGGTAGAAAGATCCACTTCCCTGTATTCTTTCATTCCTGTTCCGGCAGGAATCAGCTTTCCGATAATGACATTTTCCTTCAATCCGACTAGATTATCCACCTTGCCCTTAATTGCCGCATCCGTAAGTACCTTAGTAGTCTCTTGGAAAGAAGCGGCTGAGAGGAAGGAATCTGTCGCGAGGGAAGCCTTTGTGATTCCCATTATGATCTGGTGCCCTGTAGCCTTTTCCTTGCCCTCGGCTTCCAGTCCCTTATTTATGTGGTCAAGCTCAATCGAATCCATTCTGGTGCCGGGCAAGATGTCCGAATCACCGGCTTCATCGACCTCGATCTTCTTCAGCATCTGATGGACAATGACTTCAATGTGCTTGTCGTTTATTTCCACACCCTGCAAGCGGTAAACCCTCTGAACCTCTCTCAGGAGATAGTCCTGCACGGCTCGGAGTCCCTTAATCTTCATCAGATCATGAGGATAAATAGAACCTTCAGTGATATCATCGCCGGCAGCAATTAGATCACCGCTTCTGACCTTTATATGGGACCCATATGGTATCAAGTAGGTCTTTGACTCCAAGGTGTCATCGTTCGTTACGACGACCTCCCTCTTTTTCTTTGTCTCATGAATCTCGACCTTGCCGCCGAATTCCGCAATGATCGCAAGTCCTTTAGGCTTCCTGGCCTCAAATAGCTCCTCGACACGAGGAAGACCTTGAGTGATATCGGATCCCGCAACGCCTCCGGTATGGAAGGTTCTCATGGTAAGCTGCGTGCCGGGCTCTCCGATTGATTGTGCCGCGATTATGCCCACAGCCTCTCCAACTTGCACCATGTCTCCCGTGGCCATGTTCGCCCCATAGCATTTAGAGCAGATTCCCTTTCTGGAGCAGCAGGTGAGGACGGTACGTATCTTTACGGAAGTGACCGGTTTATCGTCTTTTTCACCGATCGTGATGATTTCCTTTGCCCTCTTGGGAGTAATCATCTGATTTCTTCCTACAATGAGCTTTCCGTCCTTGGAATATATATTCTCACAGGAATAACGTCCTGTGATCCGGTCCTGGAGACTCTCTATGACCTCTTGTCCATCCATGAAGGCGCTAACGACCATTCCAGGCAGATTCTTCTCATCCACATCCTCGGAGCAGTCGATTTCCCTGATAATGAGCTCCTGCGAGACATCCACAAGACGGCGGGTCAGGTATCCCGAGTCGGCAGTACGCAGGGCGGTGTCTGAAAGTCCCTTTCTTGCACCATGCGCGCTCATGAAGTATTCCAGCACGTTAAGACCTTCACGGAAATTGGATTTGATAGGAAGCTCGATGGTGTGACCCGTGGTATCGGCCATCAGTCCTCTCATTCCGGCCAACTGCTTAATCTGTTTATCAGAACCTCTGGCTCCGGAGTCGGCCATCATGAAGATATTATTATATTTATGAAGTCCGCCCAAAAGGTCTTTGGTTAGCTGGCTGTCCATGTCACGCCAGGTCTTTATGACCTCTTTATAACGCTCGTCGTCGGTTATCAAGCCTCGCTTATAATTCCTGGTGATAAGGTCCACCGTGTGCTGGGCGTTGTCGATAAGCTCCTGCTTAGTGGCAGGGACTGTCATATCACTGATCGACACGCTCATAGAAGCGATTGTGGAGTAGTGATAACCCATGCTCTTTATGTGATCCAGCACCTCTGCTGTGCGGATAGAACCATGTGTATTAATTACGGCCTCGATGATGGACTTCAATTCCTTCTTTTTAACAATGAAGTCCACTTCAAGATCCAGTTCGTGGTCCTTAATCGTCCTGTCCACAAAGCCCAAGTCCTGCGGAAGAATCTCATTAAATAGGAAGCGTCCAAGGGTGGATTCCACGATCTGCTGCATCATCTTGCCCTTTTTACGGCGCTTCAGCCTTACCTTGATCTTAGTTTGCAGGGTAATCATGTGGTTCTCATATGCTAAGAGAGCCTCGCTGACGCTCTTGAAAGAGCTGCCCTCGCCAATTTCGCCCTTCCTTTCTTGGGTCAGATAGTAAATACCAAGAACCATATCCTGAGTTGGCACAGTCACGGGACCGCCATCCGAGGGTTTCAGCAGATTATTCGGTGAAAGCAGCAGGAATCTGCACTCCGCCTGCGCTTCAACAGAAAGCGGAAGATGTACCGCCATTTGGTCTCCATCGAAATCGGCATTAAAAGCCGTGCAGGCCAATGGATGAAGCTTGATTGCCTTACCCTCGACTAAGACCGGTTCAAAGGCCTGTATACCTAACCTATGCAGGGTAGGGGCGCGGTTCAGCATGACGGGATGCTCTTTTATGACTTCTTCAAGGACGTCCCATACCTCGTTCTCCATGCGCTCGACCATCTTCTTCGCGCTCTTGATATTATGGGACATATTATTCGCCACAAGCTCTTTCATCACGAAAGGCTTGAAGAGCTCAATCGCCATTTCCTTGGGAAGACCGCATTGCCATATCTTGAGCTCGGGTCCGACCACTATGACAGAACGGCCTGAGTAGTCCACTCTCTTTCCGAGGAGGTTCTGGCGGAAGCGGCCGCCCTTTCCTTTCAGCATGTCCGAGAGAGACTTAAGAGCACGGCTTCCGGGTCCCATAACAGGGCGTCCGCGGCGGCCATTGTCTATCAGGGCGTCTACTGCCTCCTGTAGCATCCTTTTCTCGTTTCGGACGATGATTTCAGGCGCTCCCAGTTCCAGGAGCCTGCGCAGACGGTTATTTCTATTGATGATCCTGCGGTAAAGGTCATTCAGGTCAGAGGTTGCAAAACGTCCGCCTTCAAGCTGTACCATAGGACGGATATCAGGGGGTATGACAGGTATGCAGTCCAGAATCATCCATGAGGGCTCATTGCCAGACTCCCGGAAGGCCTCGATCACATCGAGCCTTTTGATGATCCTCGCTCTTTTTTGACCCGTGGCTGTCTCCAGCTCGTCCTTCAATTCGACGGATTCCTTTTCCAGATCTATCTGGATAAGGAGCTCTCTTATGGATTCGGCCCCCATACCCGCGCGGAAGCGCTTGTCGCCGTTTCTTTCCCTCGCTTCCTGATATTCTCTTTCGGTAAGGACCTGCTTATACTGCAGATCAGATTCCATAGGATCCAGGACTATGTACGAGGCAAAATAGAGAACCTTTTCCAGTACTCTGGGAGAGAGATCCAGTATAAGCCCCATTCGGCTGGGAATTCCTTTGAAGTACCAGATATGGGAGACAGGAGCCGCAAGCTCTATATGTCCCATTCTTTCCCTTCTTACAGAGGACTTCGTGACTTCGACCCCGCAGCGGTCGCAGACTATGCCCTTGTAGCGAATTTTCTTATATTTACCGCAGTGACATTCCCAGTCCTTGCTGGGACCGAAGATTCTTTCGCAGAAAAGACCATCCTTCTCAGGTTTCAGAGTCCTATAGTTGATAGTCTCAGGCTTCTGAACCTCGCCATGGGACCATTCCCGAATTTTTTCAGGAGATGCGAGTCCTATCCTTATCGCATCAAAGGTCAGCGGCTCGTACTCCTGATTCTTGTTTTCAGGCATTTATCATCCTCCTTAGTAATCCTCGCTCATAACAGCATCGCTGTCCTGGTAACGCACTCCAAGGCCATCAATGTCATCCAGTGTCTCCATATCATCCAAGGGCTCTATATCGTCCAAGGGTGAATCCAAGGTCTCATAATCGTCATTTTCGTATTCATCGATATATGACTCATCGTCTTCCAGGGTCTCGAGGGTCTCAGGTTCATCATCTATGTAGTCGTCATCATCCTCCAGGGATTCGTCATCCAAGGTCTCAAAATCATCATCGTCCTCATCGTCTGAGATTCCGACAAATTCACCTTTGAGATCATCCCTCTCCTGAAGGGTGTAGCCATAGTTCGTATAATTCTCTTTTTGATGGATTTCCCTGTCGTCATTCAAAATGGCTCTCATATCGGTTTCGCCAAAGTCTACCTGTTCTGCGATCTCAACTTCGCTGCCGTCGTCCCTAAGCACTCTGACATCAAGCCCGAGGGATTGCAATTCTTTTAAGAGAACCTTAAAGGACTCTGGAACACCTGGCTCAGGGATATTTTCTCCCTTGATAATGGCCTCGTAGGTCTTGACTCTTCCGATAACATCATCGGACTTGACAGTCAGCACTTCCTGCAAGGTATAGGCGGCGCCGTAGGCCTCCAGGGCCCAGACCTCCATCTCTCCAAATCGCTGTCCGCCGAATTGGGCTTTTCCTCCCAAAGGCTGCTGGGTGACTAGGGAGTAAGGTCCCGTGGAACGTGCATGGATCTTGTCATCCACTAGGTGGTGCAGCTTAAGATAGTGCATGTGACCTATAGTGACAGGAGAATCAAAATACTCGCCTGTTCTTCCGTCTCTCAGGCGTACTTTGCCGTCCCTGCTGATCTTGACTCCCTTCCAAACAGCCCGGTGATCCCTATGCTCTGAGAGGTAATCCATGACTTCCGGCAGAAGAATATCCTTATATTTGGACTCGAATTCTTCCCATTCAGTATTCACGTAATCATTCGCAAGCTCCAGCATATCCTCGATGTCGATTTCGTTCGCGCCATCGAAAACAGGTGTCGCAATATTGAAGCCCAAGGCCATGGCCGCAAGGGACAGGTGGATTTCCAGTATCTGTCCAATATTCATTCGGGAAGGCACGCCCAAAGGATTCAAAACTATGTCCAGGGGCCGTCCATTGGGCAGATAGGGCATATCTTCTACAGGAAGAATCCTGGAGACCACGCCCTTATTGCCGTGGCGTCCGGACATCTTGTCACCGACCTGAATCTTCCTCTTTTGGGCAATGTAGATTCTGACAGATTGATTCACGCCCGGTGGAAGCTCATCCCCCTCATCCCTAGAAAAGACCTTTGCATCGACCACGATTCCGTATTCGCCGTGAGGTACCTTGAGTGAAGTGTCCCTTACTTCGTGAGCTTTCTCACCGAAAATTGCGCGGAGCAGCCTCTCCTCAGCGGTAAGTTCCGTTTCTCCCTTGGGAGTCACTTTGCCCACGAGGACGTCGCCTGCCCGGACCTCTGCGCCGACTCTGATGATTCCCCTGTCATCCAAATCCTTCAAAGTCTCATCACCGACACCCGGAATATCCCTCGTGATCTCCTCAGGCCCCAGCTTAGTTTCCCTCGCTTCGGACTCATATTCCTCGATATGAATAGAGGTAAACACATCGTCCCGGACCATCCTTTCGGACAGAAGGACTGCGTCCTCATAATTGTACCCTTCCCAAGACATGAAGCCTATCAAAGGGTTCTTTCCGAGACTCAGCTCACCGTTATGCGTGGAGGGGCCGTCGGCTATGACCTGTCCGGCCTTTACCCGCTCTCCCTTATGGACAATCGGGCGCTGATTGTAGCAATTGGATTGGTTGGAGCGGCTGAATTTCAGGAGGTGGTAGATTTCCCTGGAGCCATCATCGTTAGTGACGAAGATCCTATTGGCCTCCACCCCTGTGACCATGCCGTTTTTCCTGGCAAGCATGCAGTCCCCGGAGTCCACTGCCGCCTTGTGCTCCATGCCGGTCCCGACCGCCGGGGCTTCCGTCACCAGAAGCGGTACCGCCTGTCTTTGCATGTTCGATCCCATCAAAGCCCTGGTGGGGTCGTCATTCTGCAAGAAGGGCACAAGGGTAGTCGCTACCGAGAAGACCATCCTGGGCGAGACGTCCATATAATCGAACATACTGCGCTCGTATTCCTGAGTGGCATCCCTGAATCGGCCTGAAACCATCTTATTCACGAAGTGGCCTTCGCTGTCCAGCTTTTCAGAAGCCTGGGCTACGTGATAATTGTCTTCTTCATCGGCGGTCATATAGACGACCTCGTTAGTCACGACCGGGTTCATTGGATCGGTCTTGTCAATCCTTCTATATGGGGACTCGATGAAGCCATATTGATTAATCCTTGCATAGCAGGCAAGGGAGTTTATGAGACCGATGTTCGGTCCTTCGGGCGTTTCCACCGGGCACATGCGTCCATAGTGAGAATAGTGGATGTCTCGGACTTCCATTCCGGCGCGGTCTCTGGAAAGACCGCCGGGTCCCAGTGCGGAGAGACGGCGCTTGTGAGTCAGCTCTGACAAAGGATTATTCTGGTCCATAAACTGGGACAATTGTGAGGAACCGAAGAATTCCTTTACTGCGGCAGTCACGGGCTTGATATTTATGAGGCTCTGAGGAGTGACATTCTTTTGATCCTGGGTCGCCATCCTCTCCCTCACAACCCTTTCAAGCCGTGAAAGGCCAATGCGGTATTGATTCTGCAATAGCTCTCCGACGGCGCGGATTCGTCTGTTCCCAAGGTGGTCGATATCGTCCTTATTCCCGATATCGTATTCCAGATGCATATTGTAATTTATGGAAGCAAAGATATCGTCCCTTGTAATGTGCTTAGGGATGAGGTCTGCGATGCTCCGCTTGATTGCGGCCTGCAAGGCTTCAGGAGTCTCGTTCAAATCCATTAATTGAGACAGCACCGGGAAGTACACCATCTCTGTGATTCCATAATCTTCAGGACCCTCGCCCTCTGGGAACTCAATATAGTGATTGATGTCCACCATCATATTCGAGAGTACCTTGACATTGCGTTCCTCGGTCTGGATTATCACAAAGGGAACCGCACAGTTCTGGATTTCCATGGCCAATTCTTTGGACACCACAGTTCCAGCCAGGGCTTTTTCTTCATACCATTCCACGACTTCCCCGGTGGCCGGGTCTATCACGTCCTCTGCCAATGTATGCCCTGCTATTCTATTGGATAGCAAGAGCTTTTTATTGAATTTGTAGCGTCCTACCTTTGCCAGGTCATAACGGCGGGAATCGAAGAACATTCCCTCTATCAAAGTGCGCGCACTCTCTTCTGCCAAAGGCTCTCCGGGACGAATCTTCTTATATAGCTCCAATAAGCCTTGTACGGACGTCTCCGAAGTGTCCTTTGAAAAAGACCCTTGAATCTTTGGCTCGTCGCCAAAGTAATCCAAGATCTCTTCATTGGATCCAAGTCCCAATGCGCGGATGAGTACCGTGACAGGGACTTTCCTTGTGCGGTCTACTCGAACATAAAAGACATCGTTGGCATCGGTCTCATACTCAAGCCAGGCTCCCCTGTTGGGTATTACAGTGCAGGAAAAAAGCCTTTTTCCAAGCTTATCGTGGTCGATTCCATAATAGATCCCGGGGGAACGAACCAATTGGCTGACTATGACTCTCTCTGCCCCATTGATGACAAAAGTACCATTCTCAGTCATTATGGGAAGATCCCCCATGAAAACTTCTTCTTCCTTGATGTCTTTCTCGGGATCCTCGCTGCTCCTCAAGCGTACCTTCACCTTGAGAGGAGCCGAATAAGTGGCATCCCTCGCCTTACATTCTTCTATCGAATACTTGGCCTTCTCCTTCAGGAATTTGTAGCTCACAAAGTCCATGCTGAGATTTCCAATGTAATCGGCAATAGGAGAGATGTCTTTGAAGGCCTCTCCCAGCCCTTCCTCGATGAACCAGTTGTAGGAAGACTTTTGGACGTCGATAAGATTCGGCATATCGATGACATCATTCTGCCTCTGGAAGCTCATTCTCATGCTATTGTCGTTATACACCGGACGTATTCTCTGTTTTTCCATTAAACGCACCCCGTTTCAGCTGGGAACAGCCGCTGCCTAAAAGCTGTGAGAAAGATCCGGGTCCAGCCCGGCTCCATAGTGAGCGACAGTTCCTCGATTGCCAGTGAATGCTTTACTGTCCGTAAAATAACTCCGCCAGCTCATTCTAGTATAAATCGTGAAAACATATGAAAATACTGGATTCCTAGGATAAGTTGACATAATACGGCATAATAAAGTAAACTTCATAATAGCATGAGAATTTGACAATGTCAAGGGTTGAATTTTGGAAAATTTGATTTTCGATTGCCTGAAACGATTAAGAAATCAAATACTATCATACAATCAGCCCTCTGAAACCGTTCTGTCTTAGGGCTTCGTAGAGGACGATGGCCACAGAATTGCATAGATTTAAAGAGCGGCAGCCCTCTCTCATTGGGATTCTCACCAAATGCTCTTCGTTCGCGCTCAAAATTTCTTCCGGGATGCCGCCGCCCTCTCTTCCAAACATCAGAAAATCCCCTGGCTCATACTTTACGTCCGTGTATGATTTATGCCCTTTCGTGCTCAAATACCATATTGTAGAGCCAGGGTGCCTTGAAAGAAAATCTTCGTAATCCAGATAGCGTTCCACGTCAAGCTGATCCCAATAGTCCATCCCCGCACGTCTAAGCTTTTTATCCGACAAGATAAAGCCCAGAGGCTCTATGAGATGAAGGCTGGCGCCAGCATCAAGGCAGGTTCTTCCTATATTACCTGTATTCTGAGGTATCTCAGGTTCATGCAAAACTATTCCAAACATATTCTGTCCTTTCGTTAATTCTTGGCAACGTTCGCCGCAAATTTGGTTGTTAATCGATAAAATCATATGGAATTTATTTTTGGCAGTCGTCAGGAAGCTGCGAATTGTACCATCTTGATTCATTTTATCTGAGGACTTCTCTTTGTCAAAAAACCATGACTTTTTGAGTGGGATTTTTTCTAGTTGAATATTTAAGAATTTGAAGTACATAAGTGCGGTTTGATTATCTGAAAATGTGTTGATAATGCGGTGCGAGCATGGTACTATAATGTTTTAAATTTATTCACAGTCAATAAACTTGAGCATTTTTGCGCCGTTTTTTGACGTATAAAATGCGAGTCCAGCAGCGATTCGGCCTTGCGCGAAGCGCGTTTTTCTGCCCGGATCGCCGTTGCTGTTCGCGATCGATTTTTTGGACGTGAATAGTAACAATTTAAGAGGTGTGATCATGTCGCTTAGGAATCTCAACATATATCTGAGGAAGGACGGCCGCTATGAAGGCAGATATAAGTCCAAATCCGGTACTATAAAGTATTTCTATAGCCGTTTGGAAGAAGTGGTAGCGCGGCAGATGATCATTTACATAGCTCATGACTTTGAGAATGAGGCGCAAGAGACGGAATCGTCAAAGACCGATTCCGCACGTCTTGCCCCGTTTGAAACTAAGATTAAGGAAAATCATCCCGATAAGTCCGATACTTTGGAAGAAATGGCAAAGAGATGGATTGAAGGAAAAAGAAAAGAAGACAAGGAATCCAGCGTTGGGATATATGCAAATTATATCCGTCTCTACATTCTCCCGAAATTTGGAGACAAAAAAGTAGAGGACGTAAAGGATGCGGAGGCTGATGAGTACTTTCAATCGCTATCAAAAGAGGGGCGGGAAAGCGCTCAGGACGATACAACCCCTTCTTCAAAGGCACTTTCAATAAGTACCGTGAATGAAGCAATCCGCATCATGAATTGCTTGATGAAATTTGCTGCTGAGTCGGGGTACAGCGTC
>JAGBNY010000091.1 GCA_017634175.1 Lachnospiraceae bacterium | reverse complement strand
GAAAACCCTAGAGTCATAGAGGAAAAATTAAAATCATACCTGTCTCCCAAGGACGCTCAGGCCTATGCGGCTGAAGGCGGCGGAGATGGAGGTGGAGGAGAATAATGGCGAAACAAAAGAAGCCCGAAGATCCGCCGGCTGGGTCGCCGGCATGGATGGCGACATTCTCGGATTTGATGAATCTGCTCCTCTGCTTCTTCGTCTTGCTCTTTTCCATGTCCAGCGTGGATGCAGAGAAGTATCAGCAGATAGTAAATTCGTTCCAGAATACCTTTAGCATCTTCACAAGCGGCGGCTCTTCAGTAGGCGACGGGGTCATGGTGAATAATGGAGTGAGCCAACTGAATGAGCTCTCCACCTATTTCAACAATATGGGTAAGTCCAATGAGGGAGAGACGGACAATCTTCAATTGGAGGATGCCACACAGTCAGCAAGCGTGAATCAGACCGATTCAAGTCCCGAAGAGATAGAAACGGATGAAGCCAAGAAAGCCTTGGAAGAGGCTCAATTAGAGGCATCCGAAGAACTCTATGAGAAGATTGAAGAAGCCTTGAATGAAGAGAATCTTGCAAGAGAGATCGATATAGATTTCACGACCCAATTTGTGTCGCTCACGATGAATGGCGCATTGTTATTTGATTCCGGAAGTGCTACAATAAAGGAAGCGTCCATTCCTATACTGGATAAGGTGGGGAAGATATTGGAGCGCTATGCTGAGAGCACAATAGATATTGAGGGTCATACGGACAATGTCCCAATAAACAGCGGGAGATTCGAGAGCAATAATCAATTGTCCGATGCCAGGGCTCTTTCAGTATTTGAATATTTTGTGGCCACATCTAATCTGGACCCTGCCACGATGAAGCACTCAGGAAGAGGCGAATATGTCCCGATTGCGGATAATTCTACCCCAGAGGGCAGAGCGAAGAATAGAAGAGTCGAAATTAGGATTTATAATGAGCTATCAGATGCATCGTAACGATGTCTCTCATAAATTTTTTCAAGCGAAAGGAATTCATTGGCCATGAAGAAGAATTTAATGACACTCATCATATTGGCTATCCTGATCGTGAATACCGTTATGACTGGGGTTATGATGTTTGTCGTAGTTCCTGCGAATCAGAAGACAATGCAGCTTGTGGGGGATATTTCAAGCGCCATACAGCTCGATTTGGGCATAGCCGGATCTGGTGCGCTTTCACAGGGCGGCTCAAATATTGCATTATCTGATATTCAGCCATATAATATTGAGGATCAGCTTACTGTGAAGCTGAAGAGCGAAGGCGAAGAGAGCGGAGACCATTTTGCCGTGGTTGGAGTCACGCTTTCCCTCAACACAAAGAATGATGATTACAAGACCTACAATGCGGAGACCTTGGCCTCATACAAGGGACTTATGCAGGATAAGATAGACAAGGTTATCGGCACCTATACCTATAACGAGATTGAGACCCAAGCGGTAACAAAGCAGGATATACAGGATAGGATCTTGGAAGAGCTGCAGTCTATGTTCAATTCACAGGTGATTTGCGATGTTTCGTTCAGCACATGGCTTCTTCAATGAGTTTAAAAAGAGTTCTTATAAAAGCATTGGATTTAAGGCGGAGGCACTTGCATGAGCGAGGTTCTCTCACAAGATGAAATAGACAATCTCCTGAAAGCCTTAAATAGCGGGGAACTGGATGGTGATGACCTAAAAGAGAATACGGATAAGCCTGTCAAGGACTACGATTTCAAGCGGCCTGCTAAATTCTCGAAGGAGCATTTACGTACACTTGAAATCATATTCGAGCATTACGGCAGACTTCTGTCAACTAATTTGCCGGTATATCTTAGGAAACCGGCTCAGGTGACGATAATGAATTCCGAAGCGCTGACATTCTCAGAATTCACGAATTCGCTCCCGAATCCGGTAGTGCTTGGAATCATAAATTTTTTGCCGTTAAATGGAAATATTATGATTGAGCTGGCTACGAATCTGGCCTTTGCAATGATAGACAGAATGCTCGGGGGTGCGGGAGAGCCGCTAGAAAAAACCAGGGATTTCTCTGAGATAGAATTATCTATAATTGAAAAGGTCATGGTAATCTGTATTAAGCTGCTCCGGGATCCCTGGCGGAACGTGGTAGATTTAAATCCGGTCCTAGAGAGGGTGGAGACAAATCCACAATTTGCTCAGATTATAGCTCCAACAGAGATGATCTCAATCGTCACTTTGAATTTGAAAATTGGTGAGGTTGAGGGGCTAATGAATGTCTGTCTCCCGTTCTTTACTCTTGAAAGCATCATGGATAAGCTGAACACCAAGTTCTGGTTCTCCACGATGCAGAACACCGATGAAGAGGATTATCAGAGGTACATTGCGGATATTATCCAGCACGTGGATATTCCAATAAAGGCTGTGCTAGGGCATAGCACGATAATGGTAAATGAGTTTGTAAATCTTCAGGTAGGAGATGTGATCAGACTAGATTCAAAGGTTGCAGAGGAATTGAATATTTACGTTGGTAATATAAGAAAATTTACAGCCCTGCCGGGAGAAATGAATGATTCCTATGCGGTTCGAGTCACTTCAATTATTGAGGGGGAGGAATAGCGCATGGATGGAATGCTTTCTCAGGATGAGATTAATAGCCTCCTTAGTGGAATGGGCACGGACGATACCGCAAGCACCGATAGTCCAGCATCGGAAGCAACGGATCCGAGCGGCGGCGGGATATTAAGTGATATAGAGAGAGACGCAGTTGGCGAAGTCGCCAATATAAGCATGGGGACTTCTGCCACAACCCTCTATTCCTTGGTGAATAGAAAGGTTGATATCACGACTCCCGAAGTCACAGTCGCTACTTGGGATACCTTGATAAAGGATTATGAAAGGCCATGCGTCTTTGTCCAAATCCATTATAAGGTAGGTCTGGATGGCTCCAATATCCTAGTGCTTCGTGAGAACGATGTAAAGGTCATCACGGACCTCATGATGGGAGGGGACGGCACTAATACGGATGGGGAGCTTGGAGAGCTTCATCTATCCGCCATATCTGAGGCAATGAATCAGATGATGGGCTCGGCCGCGACCTCGCTATCAACGATGTTGGGCAAGATGATAGATATCAGCCCGCCAGAGGCCTCGCTAGTAGACCTGAATGAATTTGGAAAGCCGGAAGACATTGCCTCTTTCCTTGGGGGGCAATTCGTCAAAGTCTCTTTCCGGATGATAATCGAAGATTTGGTAAATAGCAGCATCATGCAGCTATATCCAATAGATTTTGCTAAGGAACTATGCCAGCACTTCATGGGGGATGGAGGAGGCGATAACGCAAGCTCTTCACAGGAAGCTGCAAGTACACCGCCGCCGCCACCATCACCAGCTCCGGATATGGGTATGCAGCCGCAGATGCAGCAGCCAATGCCGCAAATGATGCCTCAGCAAGATATGGGCATGGGTATGGGTATGCAGCCGCAGATGATGCCGCAGATGCCATATGGAATGCCTCAAATGGCATATGGACCTATGCCTCAGCAAAATGTTAATGTACAGCCTGCCACTTTCGGCAGCTTCTCCGGCGCAATCAATCCTATGCAGCCGCAGGAGAATATCGACCTCATAAAGGATGTTCCTCTGGAGGTGACAGTCGAGCTTGGGCGGACTCATAAATCAATAAATGAAATTCTTGATTTTGCACCTGGCACTATTATAGAACTGGACAAAATCGCTGGAGAACCGATAGACATCCTTGTCAATGGAAAATATGTGGCAAAGGGCGAGGTCGTCGTTATAGAAGAGAGTTTCGGCGTTAGGATAACTGAAATTATTAAATAAAGAGAGAGAGGGAAGAAATGGCAAAGAACATTCTGATCTGTGATGATGCAGCATTCATGAGGATGATGATAAAGGACATCCTTACAAAAAATGGCTACAATGTGGCCGGTGAGGCTGAGAATGGCGCTAAGGCAGTTGAAAAATATGCTGAAGTGAAGCCAGATCTCGTATTGATGGATATCACTATGCCGGAAATGGATGGTATTCAGGCATTAAAGAAGATAAAGGCTGCCGATCCATCGGCTATGGTTATCATGTGCAGTGCGATGGGACAGCAGGCCATGGTTATAGAGGCCATTCAGGCTGGCGCAAAGGATTTCATCGTCAAACCATTCCAGGCGGAGCGCGTGCTTGAAGCGGTTAAGAAGGTCGTGGGTTAAGGCAAGATGGCTTTATACTGCCTCCTTTCACTGTCGCAGCCAAATGCTGCTTATTCGTCAGGGGGCTGGGAGGACGCAGCGCATCTATTCACAGTACTTGTGATTTTTGTCTGTGTCTTAGGCTTGACTTATTTTACGACGCGTTTTGTCGGCAAGTATGAAGAAAAATTCAGGAATACTGGCAATATTGAGGTTCTTGAAATAAGCAGGATAGCCAATGGGAAATTCATTGGCTTAGTCCGAATCGGGACAAGGTATATCGCTATTGGTATTACTAAAGAAAATCTTTCAATGCTTGCGGAAATATCTAAAGATGATCTCGACCTAAATAAAGATGGAGATAAGAGCTTTAAAGATTTTATAAAAAATCCAATGGATTTCAGGTATTTCCTGAATCGGGCAAAAGATGCTGTTTCAGAAAAGAAGCGGAGAAAAGAGGATGACAAGGATGAAAAATAAGACTTCTCTTATTTTGTTTTTTTCCCATGTCATCCTTTGCTTTTTATCATCAGTATTTTTATTGAGCAGCACAGTCTTTGCAGCGGAAAATATCACGTCGAATACCGGAGCCAGCAGGACAGACAGAGAGACTGTCGCAGGACAAAGAGAGCCGAATCTCAATCAACTGGGGATTGATGACGGGACTGGATACAGTTCAGATACAGTTATCCGTGAGCCGGGGACGACTGGGAACGATGATACAGACACCTTAAGAGAACTGAACGTAGGGAATAATCTGAATATCAGCTATAACGATAATAGCGGCACCTTAGCAGGTCCTTTGAGGATGCTTATAACCTTGACCTTGCTGTCTCTTGCGCCGCTGCTTATGATAATGCTGACATCCTTTACCAGGATAATCTGTGTTCTTCATTTTACAAGGTCGGCTCTCGGTACACAGACCGCCCCGCCAAACCAGGTACTCATGGCGTTGACTTTGTTTTTGACTTTTTTCATCATGCAGCCTACGATTCAGGCAATCAATACTGAGGCTTATCAGCCTTTTGAGGCGGGTGAGATAGATCAGGCTGAATTCATGGAGAAGGCGATGGCGCCAATAAGAACTTTCATGTATGGTCAGACCCAAAGAAGGGACGTTAGACTCTTCATGGATATGGCGAAGCTTGAAACCGTAGAGAATCTGGATGACATCCCGACCTATGTGCTAATCCCTGCTTTTCTTATTTCTGAGCTGCGCACGGCATTCATAATTGGATTTTTGATATATATACCTTTCATAGTCATAGATATGGTGGTCGCCTCCACTCTAATGAGCATGGGCATGATGATGCTGCCGCCGACGACTATTTCCATGCCGTTTAAGATTCTATTATTCGTACTGGCAGATGGCTGGAATCTTGTATTAGGTTCCTTGGTTCGGACATTCTATTAAGGATATGCAGAAAGAAACTGTCGTTAGCAAGGGACAGATTTTGGTTATATTGTGGGGGGAAGGATATGAGCGTAGATGTGGTTTCAAGCATTACCAGAGAGACCCTTTATGTGGTCATTACGACATCGGCACCGGTACTTGTGATTTCCCTGATAGTTGGTCTGGCAATTTCAATTTTCATGACCGTCACGTCGATTCAAGAGCAGACTTTGACCTTTGTGCCTAAAGTGCTTTCGATTTTCATAGCAATCATGGTAATGGGGCATTGGATGCTGAATAATATGACAAATTTCATGATAAAGTTATGGCAGGACTTCTCAATATATGTAAAATAAATGATTGAATATGGCTTTACTGTGCAGGATTTGGAATATTTCCTGCTTGTATTCGTGCGGATTGCCTCATTCTTCTTTTCAGCTCCTTTTTTCAGTACCAGGAACGTCCCCAGACGAACGAAAGTGGTCATAGCATTTGCAATTTCGCTCATGCTCTTCAGATTCGTCCTTATAAGGTCAGTAATTGTATATAATACAATCATCGGATTTGCCATATTGATTCTAAAAGAGGCGGCCTGCGGTCTATGTATTGGACTTGCGGGCTATTTGGCACTCTATATAATGCAGCACGCAGGCTCGCTCATAGATATGGATATAGGGCTCGCAATGGCGCAGATGTTCGACCCGTTAAACAATATGAATATGGGTTTTTCGGGCATGATCTATCAATATGCTTTTCTTTTGATAATGACCGGGCTGAACCTTCACCACAATATCCTTAGAACCTTTATTTCGAGCTATGAAAGCATTCCAATTGGAAACATTACATTTCATGCAGAGTCTTTGACGAATCTTATTATCAGATACGTGACTACTGCTTTCATGACGGCGTTTCAAATATTCCTGCCGGTCTTTGCGGGGATGCTGCTGCTCAATGTGGTTCTTGGGACTTTGGCGAAGGTTGCTCCCCAGATGAATATGTTTGTCATAGGCGTGCAGTTGAAAATATTCGTAGGTTTTGGCATACTTTTCATTATGACAAATTTTCTCTCATACTTTGCAGACCTTTTGTACGGGTTAATAGATGAGATGATGACCAGCATGATAGCATCGTTTGTATAGGAAATGATCTTAGAATATAATCTACAGTATTTCGCGGAGGGACCGGGAGGAGAAAAAACAGAGGAACCCACTGGTAAGAAGCTATCTGATGCCAGGGATGAGGGTCAGGTAGCTAAGAGCCAGGAGCTAAACATGGCGGTGGGCTTATTTTTAGCTGTCCAATTATTGAAATTCAGAGGAGCCTCTCTTGGAGAAGGCTTCGTAAACATAATGCGATGGATATTTGGAAGCTTAGACCAATATACCGCCCTGCCTGAAGGCCGGTTCACGGCTAACGATTTTTTAGTGCTTCAAAGAACGGTCATGATTCAAATGCTTCTGATGATGCTGCCGTTTTTCATTGTCATTATTTTCATTATGCTCGTGGTGAATATACTGCAAGTGGGATGGAAGATCACGACAAAGCCAATGCAGCCAAAGCTCTCCAAATTGAATCCCTTAAGTGGGATGAAGAGGCTTTTCTCAAAGGACAAGCTGGTCGAATTATTAAAATCCGTGGTCAAGGTCGGCCTGATAGGCTACATTGCCTGGGATTATCTAATAGGTAAAACCGGTTTTCTCTCGCTCCTTTATAGCTATGACCCTCTAAGGGCGATAAAGACAGTTGGAAATTTCGTCGTGGAAATGGGTCAAACAATCAGCATAGTTTATCTTGGAATCGGAGCCTTGGATCTCCTGTATCAGAGGAAGAAATTCCATGACGAGATGATGATGACGAAGCAGGAAGTCAAGGATGAATACAAGAATTCAGAGGGAGACCCGCAGGTAAAGGGAAAGATCCGGCAGAAAATGCAGGAAGTCTCCAGGGCCAGGATGATGAAGGCAGTCCCAAAGGCAGACGTGGTCATCACAAACCCTACGCACTATGCCGTAGCGCTCATGTACGACCTCGATGTAGCGGACGCTCCAATAGTGGTGGCCAAGGGGCAGGATTTTATTGCCAAAAGGATTAAAGAAATCGCAAAAGAGGCTAAAGTAGAGATAGTTGAGAATAAACCCCTCGCACGTATGCTTTATTCAAATGTGAAGATAGGGGAAATGATACCGGAAGAGCTTTATCAGGCAGTGGCTGAGGTATTGGCCTATGTTTACAGGCTGCATGGTGAAGAGGACAAGCTGGGAAGGAGAGCAGGGTAAAAAATGCCCCAGGCAAAGGAAGGTACAGAAAAATTATTCAACATACAGGACGTAGCAGTTGCGCTCTATCTGCTCGCGGCCTTTGTCTTTATGATTATAACACTTCCAGCGCCCATTCTGGACGTCTGCCTGTGTTTCAATATGGCAATTGCCTTTGCTGTACTGTTCAATACTCTTTTCGCCAAAGAAGTGTTGGATATGTCTTATTATCCGACCATACTACTGTTCACAACGATATTCAGGATTTCTCTTAACATTTCATCTACGAAACTAATTCTTACGACAGGCGATCCCGGGAATGTCGTCCGCACTTTCGGACAGTATGTTGGCGGTAATGACCTGATAATCGGCGGAATCGTCTTTGTCATCATCCTAATAGTCCAATTCATTGTTATCAATAAGGGCTCTGAGCGTGTGTCTGAAGTCACGGCCAGATTCACCTTGGACGCCATGCCGGGTAAGCAGATGGCAATCGATGCCGACTTGAATACCGGGGCGATTGACGATAAGGAGGCTCAAAACAGGAGAAATAAGCTTCAGGAAGAGGCGACCTTTTTTGGCTCCATGGATGGTGCTACAAAGTACGTAAAGGGAGACTCGACAGCGGGTCTCTTGATCACCTTGGTGAATATAGTCGGCGGAATAGCAATGGGAGTGCTGCGCCGCGGAATGAGCGTAGGGGACGCAGTGAATTATTATACTGTCCTTACGATAGGAGATGGCCTGGTCGGAGCGATTCCCTCTCTCCTTATTTCCCTTGCTACAGGTATTCTGGTAACAAAGGGGGCAAAGAAAGCGGATTTCGGGCCTACTTTGATAAATCAGATCCTTGGAATGCCAAAAGTCCTATTCTTCGTAGGCGGAGTTATTTGCTTCTTAGGTATTGCAACACCCCTTAATACCTTCATTTTCCTTTTGATGGGGACTGCCTTTATAGTCGTTGCGGCAATTAACCGTAATAAAATGCAGGTGCAGGAGGTCGTGGCTGAGACAGAGAAGGAGGAGACAGGGGCTGAGGAGATAAGGCGGCCTGAGAACGTCGTATCCCTCCTCCAGGTGGATCCGATCGAATTGGAATTCGGCTATGGAATTATCCCGCTGGCTGACGTGAATCAAGGCGGGGATCTCTTAGACCGTGTTGTCATGATAAGGCGGCAGATCGCACTGGAACTGGGCACTGTTGTCCCTATCATTAGACTTAGGGACAATATACAACTGAATCCGAATCAATATATCATTAAAATAAAGGGAATTCAGGCGGCCGATGGTGAGATTCTGTTTGATCACTATATGGCGATGAATCCGGGCTATGTGGAGGAAGAGATAACCGGCATACCGACCTTTGAGCCCTCCTTCCATCTTCCCGCTATCTGGATAACAGAGGGACAGAGGGAGAGAGCTGAGTCCATGGGTTACACGGTAGTTGATCCGCCATCGATAATTGCGACCCATTTAACGGAGATAATAAGACAGCATATAGCAGACCTCTTGACCCGTCAGGATACGCAGAACTTAATTGATAATCTTAAGGAATCCAATCCAGCGGTAGTGGAGGAACTGGTTCCTAAGCTCATGGGGCTTGGAGAAATCGAAAAGGTCTTGCAGAATCTCTTGAGGGAGGGGATTTCCATAAGGGACCTCTTAACTATCTTCGAGACGCTCGCAGACTATGCTACATCAACCAGGGATCCTGATGTGCTGACTGAGTACTGCAGGCAGGCCTTAAAGAGCGCGATCAGCGCAAAATATTTTGCTGGCGGGGAGCCTACAAGCGTAGTCACCTTGGATCCGAAGATAGAGCAGGAGATAATGGGGTCCGTGAAACAGACAGAGCAGGGGGCTTATCTGACCCTGGCGCCAGAGCGCACAAGACAGATCATGACAGCAACCGCGGAACAGGTGAAGAGACTGGAGGATCTCGGGAAAAATCAAATAGTCATTACTTCTCCGATAGTCAGGATATATTTCAAGAAGCTTTCTGAGGACTATATAAGGGACCTCATAGTGATTTCATATAATGAAGTTGAGAGTAACGTTGAATTGCAGTCGATAGGTATGATCACGGCTTAGGATTTGTAGACAATTAATTTAGTCATCCTGCTCGTCTCTATTTTTCCGATCGCTTCGTCAGAAAGTCTCGCCGCACCTCGGTACGGCAGCGTTTTCTTCAAGGCGTGTTTTTGCGCCCGCGCTCGAAAAAATATCCTACGTAATCTGGCTAGTTAATTTGTCTACAGCTCCTTAATGATACTGAAATATGATTATCAAGAAATTTACAGGAAAAACTGAAGCAGAGGCGACAGCGGCCGCAAAAAAAGAACTGGGACCTAATGCGGTGGTGATGAACGTGAAAGAGCAGAAAAAGGGCGGCATATTCGGCTTTTTTTCACGTAAGGAGTACGAAGTCACCGCAGCGGTGGAGGAAGTCAATGATAAAGTGACTTCGATTAAAGCCCCGACAAAGACCCGGGAAAAGGCGGCCACGGCCGAGAGCGCTCCTAAAACTACTGGAAGCCTTGGTACAGAAGCGGCAACACTCACTCTGTCGGGGAAGACCATTACTGCTTCCGAGGCTGAAAAGGCAAAGCTTGAAAAGAACGAGAAGGCTTCGGAGTCTGCAGAATCTCAAGATTCGATTGAAAAGAAGCTGGAAAGCATTCAAAGCCTCATCACGAAGCAGCTAGAAAAGACAGGTGAAAAAACCTCAGATAATAAATCAGAAGAGAATAAAGACAAGGACGAAAAAAAGGACAAAGAGCCTGATGAGGGTGATGAAAAGTCGCGCTTCTTAAAGCTTATCCACGATACTTTGATTGACAATGAAGTCGATGAAAAGTATGTGAACGATTTATTGGACGAAATAGGAAAG
The DNA here is from genome assembly GCA_017634175.1 of Lachnospiraceae bacterium. GTDB lineage: Bacteria > Bacillota > Clostridia > Lachnospirales > Lachnospiraceae > NK4A144. Next base: position 278 of record JAGBNY010000091.1, on the reverse strand, counting down.
ATTCAGAAGCCGGATCTTTCAATAGATTTCTTGCTCGTAAATATATACCAAAAGATGATTTTGAATTTTGGGGAGCCGGCCTTAATCGAGAAAAAGGGCGAGAAGGCGGAGACAGTATTTTTCCTGGGACCCACAGGAGTGGGAAAGACAACTACTATCGCAAAGATAGCCTCGGATTTCTGTGTTGAAAAAAAGGTGGATGTAGCGCTGATCACCACGGATACGTTCAGGGTGAAGGCCGCGGAGCAGCTCCGTACCTATGCCGATCTCTTGGGGAT